>JBGSTR010000126.1:0-1551 GCA_041736365.1 Chromatiaceae bacterium
CGAATGGCACTGACTTAAGCGGATTCGCGGCGTGAAACAGCAAGTTGCGGGCTGTCTTGGCAGGCCATAGCTCAACCCTGTTTCCGCGGGTGGCCATGCGCTCGCACCTGTTGCTGGGCGACCGTTCGTGGCTGCATCAACCGGGAGAACGGCTTGGGCCTTCGCTTTACGGCGCGTGGCTCGATGCGCCCGGGTCGCAGTCCGACGCGCGGCCCGGCGATGAGGATGAGCAGGGCATGGATGGCCCCGGGGTCGTCAGTATCCCCGCCGCGCTGCTGCCAGGCGAGCCAGACCTGCACGCTGTGCTTGAAGCTGAGCTGGCGCGGGACCTGGTCGGCCAGCAGGGCGGACTGGGCCATCAGCAGGCGGATCAGATTGTAGGCGAGCAGGTAGACCCACAGCTCCTTGCGGGCCATCTCGGCGGTCTTGCAACGCAGCTGCTCCATGCCGAGCGTGGTCTTGATGTTGCGGATATCCAGCTCCACGTGCCAGCGGCGGCGCAGTAGCGCCGCAACCACGCGTTTGGGAGTCTCCTTGGGGTCGCGGAAGGTGGTGACCAGGATCTTGCCGCCGGCCTTGAGCTCGCGCACCTGCAACGTTGCCGGAAACCGATCGTATTCCCACTGGCTCATCCACTCCGGCCGCTTGGGCTTGACCAGGTCGATGAGGTGGTCGTTCGCACCCAGGTGCTCGCCGCGGGTGAAGTCGGTGCTGCGCCGGCGCGCGCCGAACTGCTCGAACACGCCGTCGACCCCGCCACGCACCAGCTCGCAGAGCAGAAAATAGGTCGGGTAGAAGGCGTCAGCGACCAAGACGTCCCCCGACTCCAACGCGTCGAGCAGCTCGCGAAACAGCGACTGCTCGTCGCTGCCCTTGCCCTCGCACGGCCCCATCGCCGCGTCGATCAGCGCGCCGGTGGCCAGACACAGCAGCACCACCAGGCGCAGCACGGGGAAGCCCAGCCCCTTCCTCTGGCTTGCCGGCTGCGGATATGCGGCTTGATTCTCCTGCGTGTCGGCCAGCGTCATGGTGGTGCCATCGACGAGGCGTACGCGCCGTCCGCGCCAGAGCCACCAGGGTGGAGGCTCTCCAGCCACCAACGCGCCGCTCTCGCGCGCCAGGGTCGAGACCATCGACAGCGGCAGCCGGGCGCGTGCCTTGCAGTAGGCCCCGGTGTCGGTGCTACCCGGCTCCAGGCCGGCCACCACGCGCTTGACCAGGACATCGTCGAGCGCCTGCTGGCAGCTGCCGTCAGCCGACAGGACCTGAGCGAGGAACATCGACAGCGTCTCGGTCGGCGGGAACTTGCGCTCGCGATGCACGGGCAGCTGCGCCTCGACCCGATCGAGCAACTGCGGGCCGGTCAGCAGGTTGAAGAAGGCGAACGAATCGGCATTGCGGGCATGGTGACTGACGCGCGCTTGTTGCCCGCCGCGCGGGCGCTGGTTAGGATTCATTGGGGCCGGCTCTCTGGGTGGCTGCTGCGGTGTTGCAACCTCCAGCCTACCACTCGGAGTGGCCGGCCCCAAATTTCCCCTGACCCATCAGCGC
>JBGSTR010000133.1:0-6995 GCA_041736365.1 Chromatiaceae bacterium
ACGGCAAGATGAACGCGTCGATTGGGGATATCGATCTCGATCCGATCGCCCTCCTCCACCAGCCCGATCAGCCCGCCCTCGGCCGCCGCGGGCGAGACATGGCCGATGGACAGACCCGAGGTGCCGCCGGAGAAGCGACCGTCGGTGATCAGGGCGCAGGCCTTGCCGAGTCCCTTGGACTTCAGGTAGCTGGTCGGGTAGAGCATCTCCTGCATCCCCGGCCCGCCCTTGGGGCCCTCGTAGCGGATCAGCAGCACGTCGCCGGGGTGAATCCGGTCGCCGAGGATGGCGCTCACGGCGGCCTCCTGGCTCTCGAAGATGCGCGCCGGCCCGGCGAAGGACAGAAGATCGGCATCCACGCCCGCGGTCTTGACGATGCAGCCCTGCTCGGCGAGGTTGCCGTACAACACCGCGAGGCCGCCGTCGCGGCTGTAGGCATGCTCGAGATCGCGAATGCAGCCGCCGGAGCGATCCAGATCCAAGTCCGGCCACAGGCTGGCCTGACTGAATGCGACCTGGGTCGGGATGCCGCCGGGCGCGGCCAAGTAGCGCTCCCGCGCGGCATGCTCCCCGCCGCGCACCACGTCCCAGCGATCCAGGGCCCCGGCGAGCGTCTCGCTGTGCACGGTCGAGACGTCGCGGTGGATCAGCCCCGCGCGGTCGAGCTCGCCGAGGATGCCGATCACGCCGCCGGCGCGATGCACGTCTTCCATATGATATTGCTGGGTCGCGGGCGCGACCTTGCACAGATTCGGCACCTTGCGGCTGAGCCGATCGATATCGGCCATGGTGAAATCGACACCCGCCTCGTGCGCGGCGGCGAGCAGGTGCAGCACGGTGTTGGTGGACCCGCCCATCGCAATGTCGAGGCTCATGGCGTTCTCGAACGCCCGCATATTCGCGATCGCCCGCGGCAGCACGCCCTCCTCGTCATGCTCGTAGTAGCGCTTCGCCAAGGTCACCACGAGACGCCCCGCCTCCAGGAACAGGTCGCGTCGGGCCGCGTGGGTCGCCAGCAGGGAGCCGTTCCCGGGCAGGCTGAGTCCCAGCGCCTCGGTCAGGCAGTTCATCGAATTGGCGGTGAACATCCCGGAGCAGGAGCCGCAGGTGGGGCAGGCCGAGCGCTCGTACTCGGCCACGGATTCGTCGGATTGGCTCGCGTCCGCCGCCACCACCATGGCGTCGACCAGATCCAGGTGCAGCTCGGTGTCGCCGCGAACGACCTTGCCCGCCTCCATGGGTCCGCCGGAGACGAATACCGTCGGGATGTTGAGGCGCAACGCCGCCATCAGCATCCCGGGCGTGATCTTGTCGCAGTTGGAGATGCACACCAGGGCGTCGGCGCAGTGGGCGTTGACCATGTATTCGACGGAATCGGCGATCAGGTCGCGCGAGGGCAACGAATAGAGCATCCCGCCGTGACCCATGGCGATGCCGTCATCCACCGCGATGGTGTTGAACTCCTTGGCGACGCCGCCGGCGGACTCGATCTCGCGTGCGACCAGCTGCCCCATGTCCTTCAGGTGCACGTGACCGGGCACGAACTGGGTGAAGGAGTTGGCGACTGCGACGATCGGCTTGTCGAAATCCGCATCCGTCATCCCGGTCGCCCGCCACAGGGCGCGAGCGCCGGCCATGTTGCGTCCGTGGGTGGTAGTGCGTGAGCGGTATTGGGGCATCGCTGGTGACTCCGACTGCTGCGGCGAGAAGGGTTGATAAGGCTAACGATATGGGGCGGGGAACTGGATTCTCGAAGTCTCGACCACGCGCCTCGGAGAGACGCCGCCGGCTCCCCGGGGCGGGGGTCTGTACGACGACGACGGCTGCCCGGCCGGATGCACGCGGAACATGGATAATCTATAACTTCCATGAATATACAGGACTGCCCTATGATAGGCGCTGTCGCCGGGGCAGAGCAGGGCACGGGAGTCAACACCGCACACCAAAAAATGTAGGTTGTGCGCGGTCGTCGCCCCTTCCAGCCTCTTGTCGGCGCACCCGAGCCGGGCGCGATCGCCATCCCCTAGACTTCGCTGCCGGTGCGTGAAGATCGTTTCACGCGTCGCGTCGGACAATGCATGACGACTCTGTATCCCCCCATAACGGAGATCACTATGATTGAGAACCCTGAGAGAGGCCGCCGGGCGCATACGAGTGCGATCGCGGCGGTGTTCGCCGTATCGGCGCTCGGCGCAATGAACAACACCTTGGCATTCGAGCGCGTCGAAATCCCCAGCGGGAATGATGCCGCAACCAACGCCGCGCCGGATCGGACCAAACCATTGACGCCCAGCAAGGCGATGGGCGGCTTGAACGCGCTCTACAGCGAGTATCAGGCACACCGGGCAGCACGCTCGTCGGCACCATTCGAGTCACAGAGCACCACGTCCCGGGTGACGCCCGACGGACGGGTAGCGATTGACGCGGTGGCCTCCGGCGATGTTGAGCAGCTGCGGGCGGACCTGGAATCCCTGTCCGCGGAAATCATCGCGGTGGCCGGCCGGATGATCTCGGCGCTGTTGCCCATCGACCAGATTCCCTCGCTCGACGGGTTGGACAGTCTGGCATTCGCACAGCCGGCAGCCTCCGCGACGAGCACGGGCTCGGTCACCTCCCAGGGCGACGCAGCGATGGCGGCGGACGCGGCGAGGACAAATTTTACCGTAACCGGTAGCGGGTCTACCGTCGGCATCCTCTCCGACAGCTTCAATTGCCCCACGGCCCCCGGCAGCTATGCCGCCGATGTATCCTCCGGCGATCTTCCGAACAACGTCAACGTCATCCGAGATTATCTGATTGCGGGCTGCACCGACGAAGGACGCGCGATGGCGCAAATCGTCTATGACGTCGCCCCGGGCGCAAGTCTCTCGTTTCACACCGCGGAAGGCGGTCAAGCCGCGTTCGCGGCAGGCATAACCGCCCTCGCCAACGCGGGCGCCGACGTGATCGTCGACGACGTAATCTATTTCGCTGAGCCGATGTTCCAGGACGGCGTCATCGCCCAGGCAGTCGATGCGGCGAAGGCGCGGGGTGTCGCGTTCTTCTCGGCGGCCGGAAACAGCGGGCGACAGGGCTATGAGGCGGCCTTCAATCCTTGCGACAAATGCGGCTCGGCCGGGGGCGGTGCGCACGACTTCGACCCTAATCCAGGGGTCATCGATACGCGTCTAAAGGTCAGACAGACGAGCGCACAAGCGACCTATGTCCTGGAGTGGAGCGATCCTTACTTCTCCGTAAGCGGCCCGCCGGGCGCCCAAACGGACCTGGACATCTGTTTCTATGCTCCGCCCAACTCGGGCACACCGTTTTTCTGCGACGCCGCGGACAATCTCGGTCTTGACCCGGTCGCGGGCGCTACACTTGGGCTTCCGTTGGGAGCGAGCGCACAGGTCGTCGGCATCGGTGTCGAGCGCGCCGCCGGTGTTGACCCGGCCCGTATCAAGCTCGTCATTCACGGTGTGGTCGATTTTCAGGACAACTACGGCGGCACCAAGGCGAGCACCATCTACGGTCATGCCAACGCCGCGGGCGCCGAAGCCGTCGGCGCCGCGAACTATGACCTTACACCCGCCTTTGGCGAGGATCCCCCGCTGCTCAGCTACTACTCTGCGGCGGGCAACACCCAGATCCTGTTCGACATTGCCGGCAAACCGACGAACCAGATCCGCGGTAAGCCCGAGATCACGGGTCCGGATGGCGTCGACAACACCTTCTTCGGAACCGACACCGATACATCCGGCTTCCCGAATTTCTTCGGCACCTCCGCCGCGGCGCCTCACGCCGCCGCCGTGGCCGCATTGATGCGGGATTTCGACCCGACGATCGACCCCGAGACCATCAAACGGGTCTTGCAAAGAAACGCGATCGACATCGTCGAGCGCAAGCCGCGCTTGCGCATCGATCCAATCATTCCGATCGGCGTCGGCTGCGATCGGGATAGCGGCGCGGGCCTGATCGACGCGAACCTGGCACTGGGCGAGTTGCAGCTCAATCCGCCGGCCGCGGACCTACCCGGCACTTGGCGCGCATCCGCGCTCCCTCCGAGCTTCTTCCTGGACGTGCTCGGGAACTACCGCTGGGACAACTGCGGTGTCGTCGGACGCTTCGGTATTCCCACCGACATCCCGATCAAGGGCGACTGGGACGGCGACGGCGACGACCAGATCGGTGTCTGGCGCCCCAGCAACCAGACCTTCTACCTCGACTTCAACGGCAACTTCCGGTGGGATCCGGGCGTCGACAAGAGCGGAAAGTTCGGCGTCTCCACCGACATCCCGCTCACGGGTGACTGGAACGGCGACGGCAAGGACACGGTCGGCGTGTGGAGGCCCAGCAACCGAACCTTCTATCTCGACTTCAACGGCAACTATCTGTGGGATCTGGGCGTCGATAGGAGTGGCGTGTTCGGAGTCAGCACCGACAAGCCGGTCGCTGGCGACTGGGACGGCGACGGTACCGACCAGATCGGTGTCTGGCGCCCCAGCAACACCACCTTCTACCTGGACTTCAACAACAACTACGCCTGGGATATCGGCGTCGACAAGTCCGGTGTATTCGGCGTGAGCACCGACGTGCCGTTGGCCGGCAGCTGGGACGGCGGCCCCGCCGACAAAATCGGTGTCTGGCGCGCCAGCGTCCATAGCTTCTACTTCGACGTAAACGGAAACTATGCGTGGGACAAGGGCACCGACATCACTGCCGACTTCGGTCTCAGCGTAGACAAGCCGGTGGTTGGGCGCTGGTAGGCCCGGATCGGCGCCGGCTCGCCGGCGCCGAGCACCAGCACCGGAACCTCGAGTGAATGCCAGGCCCGCTTCGGCGGGCCTTTTTATTGCGTGCCAAGGTCGGCATCGCAGTCCCGATGCGCCGTTGTCCGTGGCTCCGACTTGCCTTATTCAATCCCCGAATCCAAGAGTCACGATACACTGTGACGCCGCGTTCGAGCGATTCAGCGCGATGCCTTGAGACGACGACTCATGACCAACAACTTCTTCCCGAATAAATCCCCCGAGACCATGGCCTTCGAGGACATCTTTCGGCGGCACATCGCACCACTTGGAGAGGAATCGCGTCTTGCACTCTACGAGCTGCTGACCAGCGTACACCCGGAGATGGTGCCGACCATGTTCGAGATCGCAGGTGAGCAGGTGCTCGCGCATCAGCGTGAAGGCATCATTGCCTTTCCGCGACCCCTTCCCTTGATCAAGTACGCGCATATTTCCTGCGGATACGAGGAATGGCTGGAGCACAAATACGCACTGCCGGGTTTCGTCGAAGTGGAGCCCGGCGATGTGGTGATCGACTGTGGCGCCTACGTCGGCGGGTTCAGTATCAGCGCCGTCAAGAAGGCGCGGGCCGTGCACCTATTCGAGCCCGATCTCGCGAACTTTGAATGCGTCACGCGCAATCTTGGGCCCTATGGAACTGCTCACTGCAGCCAAGCCGGCCTGTATGACCGGGATGACGAGATGTTGTTGAACATCTCCGCCTCCAGCGTTGAACACTCTTTTCTTACCCCCGACGACGGCGAAGTCCTGCGCCAGCAGTCAGTAAGGGTTCAACGCCTGGACACTTATTGCCGCGAGCACGGGATCTCGGAGCTGGATTTCCTGAAGATCGAGGCCGAGGGCGTGGAGCTCGAGGTATTCGGCGGCCTCGGAGCCATCCGGGTACGCAAGTTTGCAATCGACGTGAGTCCCGAGCGCGACGGAGAGAGTCCGGCGGAGGAATTCACCGCGCGGCTGACCGCAATGGGGTACGAGATCCGGCAAAGGGGCCATGTCCTTTTCGCGCATCTTTGAGCGATTCCGCGACGCCTCAACGTCCCGTCGCGGACGGCTTCCCAAACGCATCTACTCGCTTTGGATCCAAGGCGAGTCCTCCGCACCGGATCTGGTTCGCCTCAACTGGGATCGCTGGTCCAAGCTCAATCCGGAATATGAGCTGATCATTCTCGATCGCGCCGCGGCCCTGGAGCGGATCGGTCCATTCCCCATCGATCCGGGCGCTCTCAGCCATCAGGCGTTCTCGGACGTCTTGCGCGCAAGACTGCTCTCGGAGACCGGCGGCGTATGGGCCGATGCCTCGGTGCTCCCGATCGTGCCGCTCTCGCAGTGGCTAGAGGATTGCGTCCCCGAGCACGAGTTTTTCGCCTACGCGGCCCCGGGGCTCGATCGGCCGATCGCCTCCTGGTTCCTAGCCGCGCGGGACGACAGTCTGATCATGCAGGCTTGGTGGGATGCGTTGCTCGCCTATTGGTGTAAGCCGCGCTCGCTCCTCCTCGACGAGCGGGGCACCATCGTCATTCCGGCCAACCCGGCTGCGGCTGTGGCCCCGAACGACGGCGCCTTACACGACCGCTACTACTACTTCTGGTTTCACTACCTGTTCGCCCACCTGATTGCGACGACCCCGGCCGTGCGGGAAGTCTGGGCGCAATGTTGCCGCAAACCGGCATCCGCGCCACATCGTCTACAAGGCCTGTTGCGGGGCAATCCCAATCCTCCAGCCACCGAGCTCGAAGCCGAGGCCCATACCGCGGAGATGCAGAAGCTCGACTGGCGCGCCAGCTATCCGCTTGATCTCCTGAAGCCACTCTAAAACCCCACGGGCGTTTCTTCCGGCGCCGATAGCGGTGCTCTGCCCCCCCGATTGCTCGGTCTGAGAACCGCCTCACACCCGTGGTTTGCGGTCCTGCGAGGTGCCTCACGGGGTCTATTCGCGCCGTGTCGTACCTTGATTACGTTGCGCGATGCGACCCCTTTTGCCGACATCCAAGGGCATCCGCCCCTACTGAAATGTCGCGCGTGCACCACGTTCCGGCCCTCTCGGCGGAAGCCGTATTTCCGATGTTCACGGAGAGCATGATGACCCTACCCTCGAAGATGGAAGAGACCGTACGCCGGTCGCAGGCCACCGCGCTCGCGGCGGTGTTGGCTGTAGCGGCGTGCGGCGCCGTTTCCAACGCGTCGGCCACCGAGCGCGTGGTGATCCCG
>JBGSTR010000163.1:0-12070 GCA_041736365.1 Chromatiaceae bacterium
GTAGAGTTAAAGAGCGCGATCAAGCGGACCCGCCAGTTGCCGCGATTGACCCCGTCGCTGCCGAGCGATTGAGCTGGGTCGTAGGCATTGACCACGGTCACGGTCGTGCGGCGGTCGCCCTGACCGGATACCTCCAGGCGGTTCCTCCCGTTGTTCCACTCCGCGCTATCCAGCGAGAATCGGGAGTCGTCCGCTCGGACCGGTCCGGCGCTCAGCATGCCTGCTCCGCAGACAACCAGCGCCGCTGCCGCGGCTCCCCAGCGCCCGGTTCGTCCGAGCGCCGGCGATGCGAGCGGACCCCCTCCGTGTTCACGTGATTGCATGTCGCATTCCCCAATTGGTCGGTTATTTTCGCGTGCTTCCGGCTCCTGTCCCGGCGCACCCCGATTGGAGTACGGGTAACAACCACCACCCCGGTAACGGCTGAAAAACTTTCGTGTTCGGGTAGGTGACTGTGGGCTCTCCGGGCGGTGCCGGAGCGGCCTATAGAGCAGCAGCACGGGTTCGAGTCTAGGCGGCTAACCTTAAGGCAACCTTAAAGCTCGGATTTCTTTGTATTAATTGCGACTCGGTAGGCAGATCGACCAAGGGGGAGGAATACACGTCTTGCTCGTTCGCCCAGGACTATAGCGGGTGCGGGGCATCGCCCGCGACAGACGCGCGGCGGTCGCCCGCCGCCGATTTGACCAATGGGCTATTCGGCCTCAGGGAACTTGGACCGGTCCCGACGCCGTGACGTACCTCTACCCGCGCCCTTGCGGTCGACTCTGATCAGCCGCTCGTGCTTGTCGGCGCACTGGATCAGCTTGGTCTGGACGCCGCAGAGATTAGCCAAACCCCGCTCGACGAGTCGGTTGAGGCCCGCGTCGCGCGTTGGAAGCGACTCGAATAGCGCTAGGCGTGTGTAAACGCTTTCGCGCGGCGGCGACGACTCGCCGTCTCCAGTCTCGCCGAGCCCGACTATCAGATGTCCGGCCAAGGTCGCCAGCCGAACCCCGATCATGCGTCCCGGGGAGGCCTTTCGGATGGCGTCGATCAATAGATCACCAACCAGTAGTCTCGCTTTGGGGTCGAGATCCGTTTCGGGCGGTCTGGCTCTGTCGACCACTCCAATCGTCGAGCTGTAATTTGCCTGCGTCATCACAAAGGCTCCTCTTCGAGAGGCGCGGGGACTCGGCGCCTTACTATGGTCACGGAGGCCCACCTGGGCCTTCAGTTTGACCCATGTTGCCTTAAGAAAACCTGAAGGCTCGTGTGCGGCTGCCGATCCGAGGATTTGCCGCCGAAACGTTGCCGGCGACCGCATCTCCGCGCGAGAGCGGATAGCCAAAAAAAGCCCCGCCGGTTGCCCGGCGGGGCTTGAAGCTCGAAGCGGCTTCCCTGCCGCGAATTGGTGTGTCGGCTATTCCGTCAGTCGTGACAGAGGGCGCAGCCGACCGGCTGGCCCTTAGCCACGGTGACGGTGTTCCCGTCGTTTTGCAGGGTGCGATCGGCCGCCGCCCGCGATAGCACGGTGCCGCGCGAATTGTCGCGATCGGTGCCCCCGTGGCACGCGAAGCAGGCCCCGGCGTTGTTCTCCGCGATATTCTCGTGTCCACCGTCGGAGAAGTTGGTATCGCCGACCACGTGGATGCCGTGCGGGCCGTTCAGCGCGTTGTTGCCGGACGGCTCCCATCCGGCGCCGTGACAGGTGTCGCACTCGATGATGGTGCCGGTGTGACCCTGCAACTGGTTGGAGGTGACATTGTCGTTGGCGTTGGGAACGGCGTTCGGCCACTCGGCGTGGGTCGCTCCGTGGCAGCCCTCGCACATCACGCCGCCATGACCGGTGCTGACGCGATACAGCTTGGGATTGCCCGCGCCCGGGTTGGCGAAGTCGGCTCCCGGCTGCGTAAACACGGCGGGCACCACCGGCTCGGCGAAACGCTTGTTGCTCGGCACGATCGGCGTTGCCTTGGCGTCACCGTTGCGGAATGCCTGACGTAGCCGGATCCCGTCGACGTTGCCATTGGAATCGCGGGTGTTCACGATGGTCCGAGCCGTTCCGGCCAGATTGTTCCTGGCGTCGCCCGTATGACAGGACCCGCAGCCGGGCTCGTTGGCCCAGGGCACGCGCGGCGTGCTGGGGTTGGTATAGAAGTCATCGGCGAGGATGAATGCCCCCGGGTTGCTCGGAGAGACGTCCCTGGAGAAGTCGTCACCGACCTGCAACAGGCTGCCGTGACAGTCGCTGCAGAGCATTTCGCCATTAAACATCGCGCCGCGCAGGCACTGGGCGTTCTTTCCAGGATGACACTGGTAACAGTTGTTCTCCAGCGCCGCCACCCGGGCGCCTTGATTCCGGATGGTGCCGTTGGCGGCCTGACTGGGCGGCGGGATGTTCGGGAACAGGTTGCTGAACTGCCCGTGGTGGTTGTGCATCACGCGCGAGTTGCTCTGGTGCGCCAACTGGTTACGCCCGTTGGCGACGGTGCCGGGATCTCCGGCCAGCGGTCCGAGCTGAGCCAGATCCAGCGCCGGGGTGTAGTGACAGCTCTGGCACACGATCGGCTTTTTTTGCTGCAGGGCTTGGTTGGACAGACAGTTCTTCCAGCCGTTGGAATTTTCGGGTAGGCGCGCGGTAACGTTGCACCAGGCCCGATCTCCCGACGGCGTAACGTACTTCTTGCCGTGCTTGAGGTCGTGCAGCCGCAGAATATTGATGTCGGAGGCGTACTCGACACTCACATCCGGCGGCATGTTGCCGTCCGGGTCGTCGAGACTCACGGCTACCTCCAGTCCCGCATTGCGCAACGTCTGCGTCGGCCGGTTGGTGCGGCTGTCCTGAACGTCGGTGGGGTCGGCGTGGCAGTTCGCGCAGCTCGCCTCGCCGGAGATCGGGAGCACGGTGTCCACCGACGAGACGACGGTCGAGCCGAGTCTGGCCTGCACCCTCACCAATGGATAGGGATTCTCGCGACCAACGTCGTCGAAGGCGGCGAAGGGGATACCGGCGCCCTCGTACCAGTTGACGTCGTTCGCCACGTAGCCGAACGGGAAGTTCACGAAAAACGGCTTGTCGAGGTAGCGCTCGTTGACCGGCCGGTTCCGGTTTACGACATAGGGGTCGGCGATGCCGGGCATCGTGTGCATGGTCGCCGTGAGCTCCTCGTCGCCGCTGTTGACGCGGCCGTCGCGACCGATATAGAGATCCTCGACGTTCGGAACCGGCAGGCCGCGGTCGGCCGTTACATTGAACGGCGGTCCGGCCAAGGGGGTCAAGGTTACGGCCGGGTCGAAGGGGTTGAACGCGGGGTAGAAGGCGTCATACGCGCCCTGGGCAACCGAGTCCCAGAAATTCGTCTTGTAGGTGGTGCCGTCGCCTTTCACGCCGGTGAGCAGGTCGTTGCGGTTCCTCCGCGGATCGCGAGGGTTGTTCGTCGCCGAGTAGACCAGATTGATTCCCGCCGGATTAAGCACCGGGGACGGACCCTTGCGGACCACCTGCGCGAGCAGCACCTGGAACGGCGGCAGGATACTGGCGATACGGGTGTCGAGATCGCCGCAGTGCATCCCCAGGTCGTTGATGGCGAGAATGCTGTAGTTGTTGTTCGGGACAATGGCGCGGCGCGAAACGACTGTCGTAACCGGTGCGTCGGAATCCTGACTAGTCGAATTGATCGATACATTGGGTACGGCGGCGATTGAGCCGGCGCTGGTGCTTGCCAATGCGGCGGCGAGAAGTGCGGAGTGCAGGATCTTTACCTGCGCGGGGGGCTGCCCTTGCGGGCGCGGTTTATTCATAGCTCAAGTCCTCGAGGTCGTCGTATCTAGTGCCGGCCGCCGATGGGCGGCGGTCGGTGTTGTGCATCCCAGCTCAACTTCATTTACCGGGATTTTCCATAACCGGAATCACTTCGGCGAAGTGCCCGGAGAAACGCTGAGGAAATGCGCTCTTGGCAGTTGCTCAGCTCGCGGTCCGATACGCGCGACTCCCGGACCACTCCATTTTCAACGGCTTAGCGCCGTCGCAAGTGCCGCGCCATCCCTGGCGCGGACGGGAAACGCTTTTGATCAGCGTTCCCTAAGATCTTCGTCGTCGCTCTTCGCTGCGTTTGCGTGCATCCACCCCACCCGGGGATGACGTCTCGCGTCAATTCCGCGGCGCGGCGGACGCATGGGGTGAGAAGCGCCGTCCAGTGGTTCGAATCCTTGGGGAGCCCGATCGGAGCGACTGAGTAGTAGGCTCGCAAAGTCTCTTCTTCGGCGTCTTGAGCCGATCCGACCCTATTTCGCGCCGATCCAGCCACTTGGGCCGGGTTTTTTCCAAATTGTGTACTTTAGCGATCGGCTCGCGTACGTTACCAATATCGCCTAGAAAACCTTAAGAAAACCTTAAGGCGGCGAAGAAATCCGCCAGGCGGTGGCAAGGGGGCGACATGGTTTCGGATAGGCTCACACGAATCGCATTGCGTTCGCGGGTGCGTCCGTGCCGCCTCTAAGGCATTTGATCAGCGTCTCATTGAGCGATCGGCGTAGAGAAGGTCACCTCGACCGAGACGCCGGAACCCCCTTGTCCGCTCTCCAGATGGATTTGGGCGCCATGCAGCTCGCAGATCCGTCGCACGATGGAGAGTCCGAGTCCGGCGCCGGGCTCGCCTTGGCCGGCCGGCCGGTAGAACCGCTCGAACACCCGCGTGCGGTCCGCCGCCGGCACCCCTTTTCCGGAGTTTGTGATCCGCAACCGGGCGCGTTGACCATCGTTTGCCACCGAGACTTCAATGTGGCCGGCAACCGGGGTGTACTTGACCGCGTTCGCGATCAGATTGCCGACCAATATGCCGAGCATGGAAGGGTGAACGGTGACCACGCAGGGATCGTCAACCGGCACTGCTTCGGCGATAACGATGCATTTGCGTTGCGCTTGCGCTTGCTGCTCCGCAAGCTCCTCGAATACGACGGCCGTCAGCGAGCCTGCGCCGTGCTCAATGTCGCTGCTCGAGTGCTCCAGGCGCGCCAGCACCAGCATCTGCGATACCAGGTGCGTGGTCCGATCGACTCCGTGGATCAGGCGGTCCAGCGCCTCGGCCCGCTCTCCGGGATCGTTGCTGCGACGCGCGATTTGCGCATAGGTGCGGATCGCGGCCAGCGGCGTCCGCAGCTCGTGTGATGCGTCGGCGCCGAATCGCCGCTCCTTTTCGAACGCCTCCTTAAGCTGGTCCAGCAGTGCGTTCAACGCGCTCGTCAGCGGACGAAGCTCCGCCGGTACCGTTCGCTCGTCCATAGGTGAGAGCAAATCGGTCGAGCGCCCTTCGATCTCGCTCGCGACACGATATAGGGGTCGCAGACCGTCGGTCACGGCGAACCAGATCAGGAACACGGTCAGGGGCAGAGACCAGAGGACCGGCGCAAGCGCGTGGACCGTCAGGAATCGAACCAGCTCCTGACGGATGCTGTAATCCTGGCCGACGAAGACGATCTCATCGGGCTCGCCGGTGGGCAGGCCGAACACGCGCCAGCGGGTATCCGCGATCTTATGGTCCGAGTAGCCTGGTTCCGTCGCCAACGGCTCTTGGGGTGCGCCGCCGAACACGCTGATCAGCTCGGGGCCACGCCATAGCTGGAAGCTGATCTTGGTCTCGTATGGATGACCAAAAGGCAACATTGTTTGGGGGTCGCTCTCGAAATCCGGCAGGGCGCCGGTGAGCGTGATTTGTCGCAACACGTGCGCCGTCTGCGCCAGCTGCGAGTCGAGCAATTCCGCGACCTCGTGGCCCGAGCGCTCGAGTGTAATCAGGGCCACCGCCAGCCACACCGTCGTCCAGAGTCCGACCATCAGCACCAGCAGCCGCTGCCGGATCGAGGTCACGCCGCCCCGGTTGCGACCAATTGGTAGCCAACCCCGCGCGCGGTCACGATGCGCCCCTTGCCGAGCTTGCGTCGAAGATTATGGATATGGACCTCCAGCGCGTTGCTGTCCACATCGTCCATCCAGCCGTAAACGGTGGACTGTAGACGGGCCCGCGGCACCACCTGATCCGCGTTGGTCATCAAGGTCTCCAGCAACGTGTATTCCTTGGGCGAAAGGTACAGTAGCTGGCCGTCGACGGCGACTTGGCGGGTGGTCGTGTCGAGGGTGAGATCCCCCACTTGAAGCACCGGGGCGGGATTTCTTTGACTACGCCGCAGGAGCGCTCGAATGCGTGCGCTAAGCTCGTCCAAGTCGAAGGGTTTGACCATATAATCATCGGCCCCGCAGTCAAGGCCGGTAATCTTGCTCCCAATCGTATCGCGCGCGGTGACGATCAGCACCGGAATGCAGGATCCCTGCTCGCGAAGCTCCCGGAGCAGCTCAAGGCCGTCGCGTCCGGGGAGTCCCAGATCGAGCAGGACCAGGTCGAAGTGCTCCAAGCGCAGCGCGTGCTCCGCGGCCGCCGCGTCCGTAACCAGGTCGCTGGCGAACCCGTCTTGGCTGAGCCCGGTCTGCAGTCCGGGTCCCAGCAGTGGATCGTCTTCAACGATGAGGATGCGCATTGTTCGGTACTGCCGTCGCCGAATCTGTTGGTAAGACCATACCGAAAACCGTGTCCCGGGTGAAATCGATTCAAATCAGGCGCCGAGGAGATCGCCACGGCCAGGGTGGCGCATGCGCGCCCGATTAATCGCCCTTCGCCGGATTCGTCGCGAACGCCGGTTCGGCCGCTCGCCGGAGAGGAGAAGCCTATCGTCCCATCAGGGCGGTCAAGACCGCGGCGACGACCGCCAGGGCCGACAATCCGGCCGTGGTGATGACCGCCAGGCCGAGCAGCGGACAACGCTTCTCGGTCTGGCGCAGCTCGTCGTCCACGCGGCTACAGTAGTCGTCGACTCGCGACGATGGTTTATTCGTGGAGGGATCGCGCGCCGGCGCGAATGGGGTTTCCGTGCCCACCGAGTGACGGGCACCCGAAAGCGCAAGGATTAGTCTGGGAGACGCGGCCGTGTTGTTGCTTTGCATGGTTGGACGCACCAATCTCGAGTGAACCCAGGAGGAAAGATCGACTGGTGCGTAGGTTATCCCTACACCCGATCGCGGCGCTTGACGGAGGGCGCCAATGCATTTGCATGCCACGCCAAAATTGTCGAAATCGAGCGTGGACGACGCGCGAGTGCCGCCGCCGCGGATCGCGCAGATCCTAGTGTCCTCGGGGCTGCAAGCACCTATAGCTACCCACTCCCGTGTGCGGACTCAAACGACCCAATTCGCCGCGACGAAGTGATGACCGGAGTTGCGAAATCCCTCCCGCTCATAGAAGGCATGGGCGCCGACGCGTTGCGCGCCCGACTCCAGGTGGATCTCGCGGCATCCGGCTTCGGTGGCGTAGGCCTTGAGCCAGTCGAGCATGAGCCGGCCCGCGCCGCGTGAACGCGCCGACTCGTCGGTCACCATATCGTCTATATAGAGGTGCTTGCCCCACGCGAGCTTGTCGCCGATCACAAAACCCGCCACGCAGAGCACCTTGCCGCCGTCGTTGGTGAGGTACGCGAGCCGATAGCCGCGGCGCATCAGGCCGCTTACCCGGTTCGCAAGCTCATTCGGCTCGAGCTGCGGGCGAAGCTGCCCGAGAACGGCGCAAATACCCGTGAGGTCCGTCTCCCCGTTGGCTACCTTTACTTCCGCCGTGTCCTGGACACGATCTCGGGCAGTGCCCGCCGTGTGTGTGTTCGTGGTCATGATGGACTCCTGTTCTGAGTGCGTAGTTAGTCCCCGCCCGACGCGATTGGCACTGCTTTCTCGCGCCGCGGCGCGGATTCCCCGCCCGCGTGCGCCGACGGATACTCTTTCTTTACGTGTACTGTTAGGTTAGCACAGCGGCCTCGGCGGCGTTGCGCAGTGGGTATTCTTTTCGCCGCGACGAAGCGCTGGAACGCGCCGAACGCGGTTGCCCAACCGAGAACCGGCCGCGGACTCGCGCGCTCGCGCGCGATCATCCGCGCCGGCCGCGGGCTCTGTACTTTTGGCGAGGGCGGACGTTCGGTTTCGCGCTCAGTGGTTACCGTTGGCGGAGCAGGCGGGCGAGACGCTGAAGCGCTCGCCCGGGTCGACGAGCAGGTCGCCGGCCAGGAAATTACGGCCGATGAGTAGCGGATAGGCGTAGTTGGAGCGGTCGACCAGATTCACTTCGACCTCCTTATCGACGCCGCCGACGCAGAATCGCAGCCGCACCACCGGTCGCTGCTCCGGCGGGGCGTCGTGGCGCTTGATCCACGCATTGCGGACAAGGGGGCGCTGTAGCTCAAGTCCGCCGCCCGGGGTCTGAACCCGGAAGTGCACCGAAGTCTCGCCAGCGTTCGGCACAACCCGAATCGCCTCGGCTCCGAGCGAGGAGACGTCCGCGCCGGTGTCGAGCTTCGCGCTCAACTCGATGCCTTCCGGCTCCAGCCTGGCGGTCTCCAGCCACCCCGCCACCTCGCGCCCGGCGGCGGGCAGCGCGACGAGCGCCAATGCGAAAGCGACGACGAAAGTTGTCCGGCTCACGCGAATCGAGGCCCTGGATGTTATCCGGCGCGGTAGGGGAGGTCCGATGTCGGCCGAGCGGTTGAAAACGATCTCGGTGAGACGACGAAACACTGTCGAGTATCCGATTCTCACCGTCCGATCGATTGTAGGTGCGGCTTTAGCCGCATCCGTCGATCGCGTCATGCGGCTAAAGCCGCACCTACACATCGCGTCGCACGACCAATAGCGATCGACGGGCCGGTGGACTTGGCGCCCTCCGCGAGATGCGCTCGGCAAGGCTGGATACTATCCGAAATCCCTCCCCGTGCTTCGGATAGACTGCGTGAAAGCCAACCTTTTCGGGTGCGTAATCTAATGCCAAAAAGAGAGAAGGGTGCGGCCGTCGTCGCCACGCTGTTCGTCTGGGGTCTCGCGGGCGCGCTGTTCGGCAGTCTCTTCGCCGGGCTGCACCAGGTGCTTTGGACGTTGGGGCTTCCGGACTGGCAGGCCGTGATCCTCGGTGCCGGCGCGGCAGCGATGACGACATCCGCGTTCTATAGCGCCATGCCGGTGGCGCTGCTGGGGGCGATGGCCGGGGTGCTCGCCTCCATGGCCTACCTGGTGGCGAGCGGGCACGACCTGCGCCTCGTCCCGCTCTCGATTGCCGCTGCCGCTGCCGGATTCGTGGTCGGGGGGCTCTATGCCTGGATGGCCCGCGGGAGCGAGCGACCGTTGGCGCACACCGCGACCGGGCTGTTGTCCGGTCTTGCCGCCGGCGGGGTGCTTAGCGCCGTGCTCGCGCTCTATCCGGGCGCGATCGGCATGTTCGTGCGTTCGGCGGCGATCGTGGGGCTGGTGGGCAGCGCCTTTACCCTGTCGCGGCGCTGCGTGGTCGCTGCGTTCTCCGGCCACTGCCCGCGTCTTCTATCGGCGCCGGTGGTCGGGGCACTGATCGGCGCCGTGGTCGGCGCCGGTATCTGGATCGTCGGCGGCGCAGCGGACGCCGCGCTCGATGCCTCCTCCAAGGGTGCGATCGATCAGGTCCTCGCTCAGGTCCCGGCCGGGTTCCTGGGCGGGATGCTTGGCGGGGCCGTCACCGGCGTCCTGCTTGAGCTCGCGGGTATTCATCCAAACGACGAGCCCTTGGTCTGATTCGACCCGGCCGGGTCGCATCCGGGCACGGACCTTCGGCAAGTTTGCCGCTCGGGTTGCACCGACCGGAATGTAAGAAGCGCGGCCGCGACGAGGTCTCATCCGGTACATGTGGTTGAACCGGAGATTCCCGATGCGTCGATCGTTGATCGCCTTAGCCTCATGGCTCGCGCTGGCGCAGGCGGGCGCGGTAGGCGGGGCCGCGGACCACAATGGTTTCGATCTGACCGGCAGCCTGGTGCCGGCCGATGACATCCACCTCGGCGGACCCCAACGCGACGGTATTCCCGCGCTGGACGCCCCATCCTTCGTCGCCGCGGCCGAGGCCGAATTCCTTGCGGACGAGGATCCGGTGCTGGGTCTGGTGCTGGGCGGCGAGGCTCGCGCCTACCCGATTGCGATCCTGAGCTGGCACGAGATCGTCAACGACCGCGTGGCCGGGCATCCGGTCGCGATTACCTACTGTCCACTGTGCGGTACGGGTGTCGCATTCGACGCCCGAGTCGGCGGCGAGACCCTGCGTTTCGGTGTCTCGGGCCTGCTCTACAACAGCGACGTGCTGCTGTTCGACCGCAAGAGCGAATCCCTGTGGAGTCAGATCAAGCGCCAGGCGATCGCGGGCCCGATGAAGGGACAGACGCTCCCCGCCCTGCCGTTGACCCATACCGCCTGGCGCGCCTGGCGGCGCGACCATCCGCGGACCTTGGTGCTGTCCACCGATACCGGCCATCGTCGCGATTATGGAAGCGACCCCTACATGGGTTACGCGGGGGAACGCGATCTGTACTTCCCGGTCGGCAACAGCTCCCGGCGCTATCACCCCAAGGAGCGGGTGCTCGGGGTGGAGATCGGCGGTCGCTTCAAGGCCTATCCATTCGCCGAGCTCTCCAAGAGCGGGGTGCGCGAGTTCCCGGACCGGATCGCCGGGCACGATCTGCTGATCCGCTTCGACTGGGCGAACGAGAGCGCGACGGCGTTCGACGGATCGGGCCGGCAGCTCGCCGCGACCACCGGCTACTGGTTCGCCTGGTACGCCTTTCATCCGGATACGGAGATATACCAAACGGTTCCTTGAGCGTGCCCGCGTGCTCGCCGAGTGCCGCCGCATCGTCCACGGAAGGACAAAGGTACGAAACAAAATCCCGAGGTGTCCGGTCCTGGAATACGACTCCGGTCTTCCGGCCGGACGCCGCCATCACAATGACCATCACCAAAGGACGAATCCAATGAGCGAAACCAAGAGCCGAATGGGCACCGCCGTCGCCGGCATACTCGCAGCCGGTGCCATGATCGCCGGCACGATGGCTCAGGCCGCCGTGCCCGGGGCCCCCGCTTCCTGGGAGAAATGCGCGGGCGTTGCCAAGACCGGCATGAACGATTGCGGTGCACTGGACGGCAAGCACGACTGCGCGGGTAAGGCCAGCACGGACAACGACGCCAACGAGTGGGTTTTCGTCCCCGCCGGCACCTGCACCAAGATCGTTGGCGGTAAGGTGGCTAAGGTTGTGCCCGCCAAGTAGCGAGCCATCCAGGGTGCAACCGAAAACGAGATTGGTGGCTTCCGCAGCCGCTCCGCGGCACCCCCCGGCCGACCGGCCCATCGCCGGCGTCGGGGTGGGGCTGCGCACGCATCATATCGGTGAGGTGCTGCGTTCGCCGCCAGCGCTACCCTGGCTGGAGCTATTGGCCGACAACCACCTCGCGGAAGGAGGTCTTGATCGGGCGCGGACGGATGCCCTGTGCGACCGCTTTCCGGTCGCGTTGCACTGTGTCTCCATGAACCTGGGAGGCTGCGATCCACTCGACTTTTCCTACCTGGCACGCATCCGTGAGCTGCACAAACGAACCGGCGCGCGCTGGGTCTCTGATCACCTATGCTTCACCGCCGTCGAGGAGCGCGCATTCCACGATCTGCTGCCCATTCCCTATACCCGCGAGGCGCTGCGCCACGTCACCGAGCGCGTGCAGCGAGTTCAGGATTTCCTCGGCGGCCCGATCCTGGTAGAGAACATCTCCGCTTATCTGAGGTACCGGGAGGGCGCGTACTCGGAGCCCCGATTTCTCGCGGAGCTGTGCAGCGCAACCGGCTGCGGTCTGCTGCTGGACGTCAACAATCTATACGTGAATCAAGTCAATCACGGCGAGGACGCGCTCGCGGCCATCGAGGCCATGCCGTTGGAGCGGGTGGGTGAGATTCACCTCGGTGGCTACGAGGACCGGGGCGGCTGGCTACTGGACGCCCACAACAACCGGGTCAGCGAGCCGGTTTGGGCACTGTTCGCCCAAGTGCGCGCGCGTCTCCCGGACGTACCCGTGTTGATCGAATGGGACAACGACATCCCCGAGCTCGCCGTGCTGCTGGACGAGGCGCGCCGCGCTCGGTGCATCTGCGACCGGGCGCGAGCCGCCGCGTGAGGCTCGCCTGCATCCAACGTGCCTTCGCCGCGGCGATCGTCTCGC
>JBGSTR010000164.1:0-7713 GCA_041736365.1 Chromatiaceae bacterium
TGATCCGCGCACGCGCTTCGTTGGGGCGAGCGGCGCCCTCGTCGATCATTTTCTCCAGCTCGCCGATGCGCGTTTCCTGGATTGCGGCGTCTGCCTGGACCTTGTTGAGCCGCGTGGCTATCTCTTCGGCGGACAGGTCCGCCTCGTCACCGGCTCCGTCACCCGCCGCGGGGGTTTGCTGGCCCGCCAGACGCTCGCGTATGCGCGTGGTCTCCTCGGGGGCGGTCTCCAATAATTTTCCGTATTCCGCCGCGCGGTCTTCGTAGCTGCGCACGGACTCGAGGTTCGTGAGTGCACGCCGGTACTGCTCACCCAGAGCGGTCTTGGTGGCCTCGTCGAGCCAGGTCGCGGATTGGATCTCCTCCAGCTTGCTTTCGACCTGTTTCACCGATGGCAATGTCGCGGACGTGGCGTCAACCGGCTCCGTCGCGCGCTCGATGAGCGGATCCGGTGGCGCGGCCGGCGCAAGCGTGGGCAGGCTTGCCAGGATCAAGGCGCATAGGCCGAGTAAGGCGTGCGCGCACCGGGACGCCCGCGATCCGTTGCGGCACCACGAGGACGACCCGGCGGCGCTGGTCTTCATGAAGGGGTCCAGAAACCGGGTTGGTTTGGAGGAAAGATGGGTAGGCAATGGATTACTATGACGGGTCCTGAAACACGTCGACGATCGGGTTCGATCGACGCCCGCGGGCTTGCGCTTGTGTGGTTCGTAGAATCCCGCATGATAAACCATCGACGACGCAGGGCCCCGCACGCGGGCGCGCCGCGGCGCCGATCCGCAGTTTCGCGATTGCGCTTGGCGCGAAGTCGCTTATGCTTCGCCGGGGCGTAACCCTGTCTATATCCACCAACGGGAGAAATAAAAATGCCGGAGCAAAGAGAAGTTGTTGTATTGAGCGCTGTCCGAACGGCCATCGGTACCTACGGCGGGAGCCTCAAGGACCAGCCACCATGCGATTTGGCGGCCGCCTGCGTTCGCGAGGCGGTCAGCCGTGCCGGGATCGATCCCAACGATGTCGGGCACTGCGTGTTCGGCAACGTGATCCACACCGAGGCCAGAGACATGTATCTCAGCCGAGTCGCGTGCGTCAACGGCGGCCTGCCGGTGGAAACACCGGCCATGACGCTGAACCGGCTGTGCGGCTCGGGGCTGCAGTCTATCGTTTCCGCCTCACAGGTCATTATGCTGGGCGACGCGGATGCTGCCGTGGCGGGTGGCGCCGAGGTGATGAGCCGCGGTCAGTACTGGGTTCCGGGGCTGCGTTGGGGCCAACGCATGAATAACGGGCAGGTCATCGACGTCATGGTCGGTGCCTTGACCGATCCGTTTGATGACTGTCACATGGGTATTACTGCGGAGAACATCGCGGAAAAGTGGGGTATCTCCCGCGAAGACCAGGATGCACTCGCGGTGGAGAGCCATCGTCGCGCCGCGGCGGCGACCGACGCCGGCAACTTCAAGAGCCAGATCCTGCCGATCGAGCTGAAGAGCCGCAAGGGCAGCGTGATGTTCGACACCGACGAGCATATGCGCCGGGATGCGACGGTTGAGGGCATGGCAAAGCTGCGGCCGGTGTTCCGCAAGGATGGCTCGGTCACCCCCGGCAACGCCTCCGGTATCAACGACGCGGCGGCCGCGCTGGTGCTGATGGAGCGCTCGGCGGCGGAGGCCAAGGGCTTGAAGCCGATGGCGCGGCTGGTGGGCTATGCCCATGCCGGCGTCGAGCCGAAGTACATGGGTATCGGTCCGGTCCCCGCGGTCAAGAAGCTCCTCGAGCGTTGCGGTGTCGGCATCAAGGATATCGACGTGTTCGAGGTCAACGAGGCATTTGCTGCCCAGGCCTTGGCGGTATGTCGCGACCTTGAGCTGCCGATGGACAAGACCAACCCCAACGGCAGCGGGATCTCGCTGGGCCATCCGATCGGTGCCACCGGCACCATCGTTACGGTCAAGGCCCTGTACGAGCTGCAGCGCACCGGCGGCAAGCTGGCACTGGTAACCATGTGCATCGGCGGCGGCCAGGGTATCGCCGCCTTGTTCGAGCGCATGTGATCGGTTCCCCGCGCCGGGAAGCCGGCGCGGGGATCACCGCCCATCGCGGCGACGCTCGGTGAGCGCCACCGTAGCGGCTCGACCTAGTGAGTCGCGAGCGCCCTGTCCGGGACGGACGCACGCTCCGCGACCGGATTGTCGGCGCCCGCCTGCTCGAACACCCAGCGCAGAATCGTGTCCTCAACGGCCTTGCCGCGCCATCCCTGAAGGCGTGGGTTGTTGATCAGAGAGACCAAGATCCAGCGCCTTCCAGTTTCGTCGTCGACGAATCCGGCCAGCCCGGTGGCGCCCCGCAGGGTACCCGTTTTCAGATGTGCGCGGCCGCGCAGTGCATCCCTTTTGAATCGTGAATGCATGGTGCCGTCGACGCCGGCGATCGAGAGTGACGCGACGAGCTCCGACATGGTCGGATTGGCGTAGGCCCAGGCGAGAAGCCGGCCCATGCTCTGCGCCGAAATCCGCGTCTCGCGCGAAAGACCGCAGCCGTTGTCGATGATTAGCTCGGGCATCTCAAGACCCTTTTCGGTGAGCCATTCCCGGAGCGCGGCCCGACCTTTCGAGAGGGACCCCGGCTCGCCGTAACGCTCGGCCCCCAACGTCATAAAGAGGGTCCGGGTCATGAGATTGTTGCTCCATTTGTTGATATCGCGTACCGCGACACCGAGCTCGGGGGATTCGAGCGTATGGAACAGGGTTGCATGCTCGGATCGGGGTCCATTACGCGTTCGCCCTTGAAGCTCGCCCCCGAGCTCACCCCATACGGCGAGAAATGCGTTTTCGGCATGGGTCGTCGGGTCCAGGATCAGGCGGTTGATGCTCTGATCCCGGCACTCCGAGGCGAAGGTGCCGCTCAGCGTGAGCTTCGCATCTTGTCCAACCTCCTCGACCTGCAACCGCAGTTTGTGGTCCTTGGCTCGGCAGGGTGCCTGCACCAGCTGCGCTTGATTTTCCAGCTCGACGCGGGCGAGCGGCGGCACCAGATAGGCGCGCACCGAGCTCGCGGCGCGATCGGGCATTATATGGACCTCGGTTACCTGATGATTCACGCTGAATGCCACCGGCAGGGCGTTGTAGGGGTCGTCGGCCTTGCCGTCGAAGCTGGCTCGCGTGGACTCCGGGGGCTCCAACGCGCGGTTGTCGATGACCAGATCGCCGCCGATGGTGCGCAGGCCCCGCGCGCGCAGCTCCCACAGGAATCGCCACAGATCCTCCGGTCGGAGACTGGGATCGCCGGAGCCTTCGATGATCAGGTCGCCGTCCAGACGACCGTCCACCAGCGGCCCCTCGAGGAAGGCGCGGGTGCGCCAGCGGTAGGTGGAGCCGAGTCGGTCGAGCGCGGCGGCCGTGGTCAGCAGCTTGATGGTCGAGGCGGGCACCCGCGGCAACTCGGCGTTGATGCTCAACGTCGGGCCGGCGGCGGCAGCCTCTTGCACGTACAGGCTGAGATCCGTCGCGGAGAGGCCGTGGAGTCGCAGTGCCTTGGCGATCTCCGCGGGCATGAGCTCCGCGGTCGCTGCCGCGGCGCAACCTGCGAAGGTCAAGCAGAGGACCAAGAGCCCGCGCCAAATGGCTCGGCCTTTGCGGTAGCGATAGCGGGTGCGGGACACGCAAGCCTTCTCCAATGATCGGGACGCTGCAAGAATACCAGGGACCCGGCCGAGAGGATCGATCGGCCGGCGGGCGCGCCGAAAGTGCCGGCGCGCAACGGTTGCTGGTTCCCGTGTCGGCTGGCCGGGAACGCTCGCGCGGGTCGAGGGGATAACTCCGATGAATCTTGGTGGCCGCGGCAACAAGTTTCGGCTCGCCGTGCTTGTCCTGCTCGCCGGGGCGGTCGTCGGTGGCGTGCCTCGGCTGCGGCAGCTCGTGGATCCGCGGCCAAGCCTGGTCGCCACTCACGCTGGCGACTGCGATCTAAGGGTGCGCGCTTGCACGGCCTCCTTCGAACAGGGCGGCAGTGTCACCTTGGCGATCGGCCCGGACGGCATTCCCGTGCTGACACCCTTGACGCTCACGGTGGAGGTGCGGGGTCTGGTGGCGAGCGAGGTCATGGTCGATTTCGTTGGGGTCGGGATGAGCATGGGCTACAACCGCCCCACCTTGCGGCCGGCAGGGGCGCAACGCTTCGTCGGCTCGGGTATGCTGCCGGCCTGCGTCCGCGACACCATGACCTGGGATGCGCGGGTACTGCTGCAAACGCCGGTCGGTCTGCTTGCGGCCCCGTTCCGGTTCGAGGTCCGGCGCTAGGCAGAGATTGATCAAATACCCCCGCGACATTTGAAGCGCGCGGCATCTGGCGCTAGTTCAATTGTTCCGCTTTTGGGATTACATTTCCGGCCTAGAATTTCTGCTTTGAGGATTAGCGATGACCGTCGAGATAAAGGTGTCCGGGATGAGCTGCCAACACTGCGTCAGGGCCGTAACCGAGTCGCTGACCTCGGTGTCGGGAGTCGAGAGGGTCGAGGTGGATTTGGCCTCGGGTCTGGCGACGGTGGAAGGGTCCGCGGATGCCGGCGCCCTGATTGCCGCCGTCAAGGAAGCGGGTTACGAAGCCGAGCCTGCCGGCTCCTGAAGACGGAAAACGCCGTCGTGCTCCGCTTCAGTCAAGGGTCGTTGGTCGCGACGTCCGGGGTAAGGACCCCGGTTGCTCGGCCAGAACCCTATTTCCCGGGACCGAGCCGGCAGATTCGGTCGCGGTCCGTTTCGGCCGCGATCCGAATTACGATCTGCACATCGGATCAAACAGTGCCGGATCAAACCTCGTACCGGAACCCAATCAAGATCCGGCACCCCGCGCCGGCCGTGCGTCGTGGAGATCACTAAGCTGTCGACTCGGGAGCAACTAGGCGCTTGGATCGAGTCCGACCGCGTCCAGCGCGGTATCGTGATCCTGATCGTTATCAACGCCGTCACCCTCGGTCTGGAGACGTCCGCGCAGGTGATGGCGCGTGCCGGCGACCTGCTGCACGCGATCGACCGCGTCATCCTCGCGGTGTTCGTCCTCGAGATCCTGCTCAAGCTGTATGCCCAGCGGATGGGGTTCTTTCGAAGGCCCTGGAACGTGTTCGATTTTGTCGTGGTGGGCATTGCGCTGATCCCGGCGAGCGGTCCGCTGTCCGTGCTGCGTGCATTGCGTGTCCTGCGCGTCCTGCGGTTGGTCTCCACGGTGCCGCGGTTGCGTTTCGTAGTCGAGGCATTGCTCAAGGCGCTGCCGGGGATCTCTTCGATCGGGCTGTTGATGCTGATCTTCTTCTATGTATTTGCGGTCATGTCGACGGGTCTGTTCGGCGAGCGCTTTCCGGAGTGGTTCGGCAGCATCGGGGCGTCCATGTACACCTTGTTCCAGATCATGACGCTCGAGAGCTGGTCGATGGGCATCGTGCGGCCGGTCATGGTCGAATATCCGTTGGCTTGGATCTTCTTCGTGCCCTTCATACTGATCGCCACCTTTACCATGTTGAATCTGTTCATCGGCATCATCGTGGACACCATGCAGACCATGCATGAAGGTCAGCACGCGGCCGATCGGCTGGAGATCGAGCAGGCGGTTCACGCGGACACCGGGGCCATTGAGAAGGATCTGCGGCTGCTGCGCGATGAGATTCAGGCGTTGCGGCGGGAGTTGCGCGAAAGATCTTGATTCGCCTCGGCTCGTTCGGTTCGAGGGGTCGGTCGCGGCGGGCGCTTCTGTTAACATGGGGCATCGGCTAATCGTGAGTCACGATCCCTATCCCAAGTCATGATGTGGCGCTCTTGAAACGAGTACGGCAACGGATTTCGTCCAGTGTGCGATTGCCGGTGTATGGCGCCTCGCCGGGCGTTTCGGGATTTCTTTCGGTCCGCCCTCTTCGGGTCGGGCGCTGCTGCTGATGCGACGTGCCCGCGATCGGCTCCTCGGGCTACCCGGGCGCTTCGCCGGTCTTGTTCTCGTGGTCTTGTGTCTGAGCGCGGCCCCCGCCTTCGCCCTTAAGCTCGAGGTAAAGGTAGAGGGGCTCGAAGGCGTCGAACGGGAAAACGTCCTGGGGTTGTTGGCAATCTATCAGGAGCGCACGGACGAGACGCTGTCCGAGCCGCGCCTGCGTGTTCTACACCGCTTGGCCCCGGAGCAGATTCGCGAGGCGTTGGCGCCGTTCGGTCTCTACCGCGTCGAGGTCCAAGACCGGCTCGACGCGCCGGCGGACGCAAAGGGGACCTGGGTTGCCAGCTATCGGGTCAACCCCGGGCCCGCGGTGAAGATCGGGAGCGTCGACTACGAAATAACCGGTGAAGGGGCGGAGAATCCGGCGTTTCCCAAGGAATTTCCGATGAAGGTCGGCGACGTCCTGCTGCACGCGGAGTACGAAAAGGCCAAGTCGGACATTCGTTACGCGGCGTCGGCGAATGGTTATCTGGATTACGAGCTGGTTCGCCACGAGGTCTTGGTCGACCCGGTGGCGTATGACGCACTGGTCGACTTCCAACTGGACACCGGGCCGCGTTACTACCTCGGCGAAGTTCGCTTCAAACAGGATCTATTGGACGACGAGCTGTTGCAGCGGTACGTCGGTTTTAAGCCGGGCGACGTCTATGACCCGGATGTGCTCATTGCTCTTCAGAGCCGTCTCCTGGGCAGCGAGTATTACGACGACGTCGAGATCATACCGCTTAAGGATCCGGACACGGCCAACACTACGGTCCCGATCGAAGTCGTCGCCCATCGCAACAAGGCGAACAAGTACCGCTTCGGCGTCGGCTATGCCTCAGATGTCGGTCCGCGCATCAGCGTCGATTGGCGCCGCCGCTACGTCAATCGCTGGGGTCACAAGTTTCGTACCGAGTTAAGCTTATCGCCGGCCCTGTCGTTCATGAGCTTCGACTACCGAATTCCGGTCGGCAACCCGGTCCAGGACTACATCACGATCAAGCCCGAGGTTAGTGTCTACGACAACGCGACGCGCAAGGGCTCGACCGCGACCGTGCAGGTCGCCCATTCGGTGATTACTCCCGGAGGCTGGAGACGTACCGCCGGTATCGACTACCAGTTCGAGAACTACGACATCAACGAGACCGGCAACCAGCAGGTCAACGAGCTGGTGCCCAATATCTCCTGGTCCAAGACCACCAGCGACGATCCGATCTACACGACCAACGGGTACCGACTCAAGTATGTGCTGCTCGGCGCGGTCGAGGGCATCACCTCCAATGCCACCTATCTGAGCGGCGCTATCTTCGCGAAATACATCCGTGGTTTCGCGGAGAAGTATCGCTTTATCACGCGCGCCGAGATCG
This sequence comes from Chromatiaceae bacterium, assembly GCA_041736365.1. GTDB lineage: Bacteria > Pseudomonadota > Gammaproteobacteria > Chromatiales > Chromatiaceae > JBGSTR01. Next base: position 7,319 of record JBGSTR010000164.1, read on the forward strand.
GGGCCACAATGGCCAACAGCGTCGAGGATCTTCCCGCCAGTCGGCGCTTTTACGCCGGCGGCGACAGCTCGATTCGCGGTTGGGGATTCGATACCCTCGGACCCAACGACGCGCTGGATCAGACCGTCGGCGGCCGCTACCTGGCGGTGGGGAGCTTGGAGCTGGAGCGCGAGATCACCGGTCCCTGGAGTGCGGCGATATTCACCGACTTCGGCAACGCCTTCGATCCCGACTACGAGCAACAGTTCGAGCAGAGCGTGGGCGTCGGCCTGCGTTGGCGCTCGCCAATCGGTCAGGTTCGCTTGGACGTCGCCTTTGCCCTGACCAAGGGTGAGGGCGACGGTGCCTACGGTCTCCCGCCGGCGCGTCTGCACCTCGTGATCGGACCGGACCTG
>JBGSTR010000195.1:0-1519 GCA_041736365.1 Chromatiaceae bacterium
AAGAGCGCTTGCTCGGCGCTGTCGGCGATATTGGCCCGGATCCGGAGCCAGCGTTGGACCGCCTCGCGGGCCTGCCTGCCCACCGGCACGTTACGGGTCTTTGCGCCCTTGCCGATCACCGTGAGCGCGCCGTCGGCCAGATCGATGTCGCCGAGGTTGATCGACACCAGCTCCGAGAGCCGCAGACCGGAGGAGTAGAACAGCTCGATCATCGCCGTGTCGCGCAGGTTGAGCAGATCGTCGTCGTTCTGGTCGAGGAGGCCGCACAACTGGTCCGCGTCGAGGGTTGCCGGCAATCGCCGTCCGGACTTGGGTGCCCGAACGCCGAGCGCGGGATTGACCCCGGTGCGTTCCTCCCGCAGCAGCCAGCGATAGAGGCTGCGCAGGCTGGAGAGCTCGCGTTGCAGGGTCTTGCCGGATGCGCCGTTGCGGTGACGCCAGGCTACGTAGCCGCGTACCGCCGCCTCGTCCATGTCCTCGATTCGGCGCTCGCCGCTGCCGGCCAGCCAGGTGGCGATGCGCAACAGGTCGCGGCGGTAGTTGTTTAGCGTGTGGGCGGCGAGGCGCCGTTCGTGGGCGAGGTGGGCGATGAAGGGCGCGATCGGTTCGTCGGCGCCGGGCTCGCTCATGCGCTTGCCAGCAGCATGCGGAGCTTTTGGCTGACGATTTCACCCAGTCGATCCAGCAGCTCGGTACCCATTTCGGGCCGGAAGCGCTCCGCGTCGGAGGCGCCGATGGCGAGCACGCCGGATTGCGCGTTGGCGTGAATCGGCACCAACGCTGCGCTCTGCACGGACTCCCCGGCCCCGCCGAACAAGAGCCGGTTCTTTTCCGCTTCCAGCGGACCGCAGAGCGCGTGCTTGCGATCGAGGAACTCCCGGAAGCCGGCGGTAAGCGTAGCCGCCTCGGCATCCTCGTGTCCTTCGAGGGCGAACAACTTCAGGCTCACGGCCTCGGCGCTGAGCTCCTTGCGTAGGGCATCCTGCAACGCCGCATCCAACTGTTGCAGATCGGTTACCGGAATCAACTGCAGCACCAGGCCGTGCAGGCGGGTCGATTGGGACTCGTACTCGCGTGCTCGCGAGATCAGATGAGCAAGCCGGTTGCGTTCGGTCTCGAGCTGCTTCCGCAAGACGCTGACCTGATGCTCGATTAGCGAAACGGCCCCTCCGGTGACGTGGGAGAGTCGCAGGTGCCCCAGGACGTCGGGGTGGCGCTCGAAGAAGTCCGGATGTTTGCGCAGGTAGGCGGCGACCGTCAACTCAAGGTCGGCCTCCAGCCCGTCGCCTACCGATGGCTCTTCGGCTTTGGGCTGCTCAGCCTGTGGACTGCTCATAGGTCGATCTCTCCGTCAAACACCCGCTCGGCCGGACCCGTCATCCGCACCGCGGACACGGTTGACGGCCACTCTATCACAAGATCCCCGCCCGGCAGACTGACCCGCACCCGTTCACCGAGGAGTCCGCGCAGCCGTCCGGAGACGACCGCCGCGCAGGCGCCCGTCCCGCACGCCAGGGTC
>JBGSTR010000211.1:0-3617 GCA_041736365.1 Chromatiaceae bacterium
GGGACGCATTGGCTTGCCAAGAACCGCGTTCTCCCAGCCATCTGCACTCTCGGCGGCTCAATCTTGCCCGCTGACGTAACAGGCGAGACGTCGTATTCAATCGCGCGAGTCATCGGCTCATTAACTTCACGGATCCAGGACTTTGATCTACAATTTTCTCACTTTGATTTCTCACTTTGATTCTCACTTTGGACCCGGCGGCCGGCATTGGAGCACGAAGGCAACCGGGCGCGTAGGAAGTACCCTCATCCAAACTCGCTGCTCAAGTCGAAACGGCAAGCTGTTGTTTCGAGGAAATCGACGCGCCGTCCACCGCCGCAATCACTGACACCTCGGTCGGCGAATGGATCGTTCGCGTCTCCACGGCCAAAGTAGCGCCGGGGTAGAGGCGCTCCAGCTCATCGCACACGATCGCGGAGTCGGGTCCGATATCTCCCATCTCGACCGCGTCCGGCAGACAGCCCGCCTGCGCGCCGAAGGCAACGGGTAGGACCGCTAGGATTAGTAGGTGCCTGATCATGGCCATGTCCTCTTAAGTCAGGGTTGGAACGGCCGCAGGGCTCGGCGGAGGTGCCGGAGCACTGCGGGTGACTTAAGCTTTAGCCGCGGCCGCGCTGGAAATCCCGACCGAAACACGGCCCAACGGCGACCATCGGGTTTTCGTCGTTACTTCCGACCCCCAGGGACTACAGTAGTGAGCAGCGCTCCCCTATAACCGCGGGGTGTTTGATCGCCCATGTCTCTGCGCAATCCAGAACTTCGGCCAGAGGCGCTCTCTGATGCCAACAGGTTCCAGCTCGGGCGCCTTTCTAATTTGCGGGTCGTGGCGAGCAACATATCGTTTGCATTGAAGGGCAAGAAGGCCACCGTCCAACAGGTGGGAGCTGAACTGGGGATCGATTTCGTCCTCGAAGGCAGCGTCAGGCGGAGTGGCGACGCCGTTCGGATCAATGCCCAGCTCGTGGATGCCCGCTCCGGCTTTCAGAGGTGGGCTGAGCGTTACGATCGACCGGCAAACGAGGTTTTTGCAGTCCAGGATGATGTCACGCGCAGTATTGTCCGGGCCCTCGCCATCCGGCTCACCAGGCAGGAGTCAGAGCGACTGAAACGTCCGAGCACAGGCAGCCTTGCCGCCTACGACAGGTTTCAAGAGGGCCAACGATTGGGCAGGGTCTATACGAAGGAGACGAATGTTGAGGCCGAAGCCGCCTATCGGAGAGCGATCGAGCTGGATCCGGATTATGGGCGCGCCTACGGGGCGCTGGCCTACATCCTTGCCTCGAACTACCGTCGCGGTTGGACCGATACGCCGCAGCTGACGCTCGACCGAGCGTTGGAGCTTGCTCGGAAGGCCGTCGCACTGGATTCGACCATTCCGCAGACCTTCTGGGCGCTCGGGTATGTCCATCTCGTGCGGCGCGAGCTGGACGAGGCCGAAGCCGCGGGTCGCGCGGGCCCTGGCCACCGCCCCCAACTACGCCGATGGCTATGGGCTCTTCGCCATCATCAAGAACGCCCGAGGAGACGCGCAATCGGCCCTCGAGCTGATCAATCAGGGAATCCGTCTCAATCCCTACTTCACCTGGGACTATCCATTTAACCAGGGATTGGCCTATTACACGCTCGGACGCATGGACGAGGCGATCGCGGCCTTCGAGAAGGCACGATCGCGCAACGCGAACGCGGTGCCCGTGCGCATTCTTTTGGCGGCCAGCTATGCCCGGGCTGGTCGGCTGGAGGAGGCCGAGTGGGAGGTCCAAGAGGTCGGGACGATGAGCCCTACGAACACCATCACCCAGTTTCAGAACGGAGACGTGTTTGTGGCGCCAGCGCTCCGGGACCCGCTGATTGCGGATCTGCGCAAGGCGGGATTACCAGAATGATGCGCAGGCAGCGTAGTCCGGCCGCTCAATGTCGGCACGTGGGCGATCGCCCTTGGAGCGCAAGTGCCCGCTCGTCGCTGCTGCCCGAATGCTCCGAATTGGGCGACTCCGAGCGGTCAGGGCCACCCCGGCGACTGGCCACCATTGTTGGCGTTGCGGCCGCAAGGCGGTTGACTGCTACGGCACATCGGCAGCCCAGGGGTTCTTGGCGGGCACACCCGCAGCAACAAAATCGCTGGGATCTCGCGTTACCACCGCCAGGCCATGTTGGGCCGCCGTCGCTGCGATGAGGACATCCGGATGGCTGAAAGTATGCCCGGCCTTTCGACCGGTCTCGATGATGAGACGCCATTGCAGCAGGATGTCTTCCGTAACGGCCAACACCCGGTGCGTGAACATTGGCCTAAGGCGATGGTCTAGCCATTGTTTGAGCTCGGCACGACGTGTTGGTTCGGATACCAATTCGATACCGAACCGAATCTCTGCAAAGGTCACCTCGCTGACAAACAGACTATCCAGGGGCTGCGCGCTGACGAAGTCAACTACGGCGAGTGACGGCTTCGTTCGCCTTAGCTCCGAGAGGACATTGGTATCCAGCAACCAGCCATTCATAGCGTCACGGCCCGAACTGGCCCCTTGACCTGCGGGTGCTCAAGAATGATGTCTCCGAGTGGTGACTCCGCCATGAGCTCCACCAGGGCGCGGCCCGTGGGCTGTCCCCGCAGGCGAACATAATCCTCCGCCGAGAGGACCACGGCTCGTTCTTCCCCATTGACAGTCACATGCTGGGGTCCACATTCGGCTGCCCGGCGTACCACTTCACTAAACCGGGCTTTCGCTTCCTGAAGTTGCCAGCAGTCTGTCTCATCAGGGCAAGGTGCTTGCGGGGCTCGGCGAGGGCTCATGGCTCGACTCCAAGGTAGTCAGGCTGACTAGACTGTAATCCCAGGATGCCTGTCCCGCAAGCGCTCGTTACGCTGTGGTCTGCGAGCGGCCGCTTTGGGTACGAGGGCGGCCCCCTTGGGATCAAGAATGGGTCGCCGTTCCTGGCCGGGTCCGGCCGCTTGCGACCGAGATAGACCTACCCTCCCGCCTGGGCATCGCAGCCCCAATCGAAGCCTCCGTTCGACAGTTCGGTTTTTTTTCGAGGAAAGGGTCGGGAAGGACTCGCGTCCTCCCCGCCCTCCGAACTGTGCATGCGGTTCTCCCGCACACAGCTCTCCAGTCGGTAGTTGCCTCATCGGGATTGGCTCGCCAGAGCATGGGCCTCGTGCAAGGTGAAAAGCCCGTGTTCAGCGAAGAAGGCGATGGTGGCTGTTGTCGGAGTTGATGTGCAGCTGGTGGACGACCTCGAAGCGGTTTTTGCACCAGTCCTTGAGGTTGACCAGCATGTACTGCAGCGGGTTGCCCTCCTCGCGCTGAAAGTAGCCGTATTCACGCAGCCGCTTGGCGTTTCTGAAGACATCGGCGCCGATGATGTCATCGCGCAGCCGGGCGAACTCGGCATCGGTGAGCTGGTCGTGGTTCAGCGCCTCGAACTTGGCGCGGAAGTTCTGCTCCAGCGCGACCTTGCGCTCAGTCCTCGAAAAGTGCGCACGAGGTCGCTTCGGACCTGATCGTTGAAGCGTTAAGAGCGCGCGCCAAGCCGAAGCGCCGAAAGGCAAAGCCAAACGACCAGCCGGGATTGTTCGACCTTTAGTTTGCCGTTGCCGAACGCTTTTGCCGGCGCCCGCC
>JBGSTR010000213.1:0-3673 GCA_041736365.1 Chromatiaceae bacterium
GGGACGCATTGGCTTGCCAAGAACCGCGTTCTCCCAGCCATCTGCACTCTCGGCGGCTCAATCTTGCCCGCTGACGTAACAGGCGAGACGTCGTATTCAATCGCGCGAGTCATCGGCTCATTAACTTCACGGATCCAGGAAGAAGATTGCCGAATACATCCCGCAGGGTCGCGACGAACCGTTGGAAATCTGGAACATTCGCCAGCCGTTCTCGACCAGGGTTCCGAGCATGAAGTGGGACGGCGAGTGGCATATCACTTACGAAGTCTTTCGCGACCTTGGGGCGGCCTTTGCGGTGGTGTTGGTGCTCATCTACATCCTCGTGGTGGGCTGGTTCCGGTCTTTCCGAGCGCCCATCATCATCATGGCCGCGATCCCCTTCTCGTTGGTCGGCATCCTGCCCGCCCACTGGGCTTTGGGGGCCTTCTTCACCGCCACCTCGATGATCGGCTTCATGGCCGGGGCCGGGATCGTGGTGCGCAACTCGATCATCCTGGTGGATTTCATCAAGCTGCGCGTGAAGCAGGGCATGCCCCTGGCGGACGCGGTGGTCGATGCCGGCGCGGTCCGGTTCCGCCCCATGATGCTGACGGCGATGGCGGTGGTCGTGGGCGGCAGCGTGATCCTGTTCGATCCCATTTTCCAGGGGCTGGCCATCTCTCTGATGGCCGGTGAGGTCGCGTCTCTGCTCATCTCGCGAATGGCGGTACCGGTCATCTATTTCCTGTGGATGCGCTACGACTACAAGCACGGTGAAGACGAGGACACACCGGCCGATGCTCACTCCCCGGGGACCCGCGCGGCAATGCGGTGAGAGAGGGGCGCCGAATCCAGGTGGCCGGAGCTGGGCGCCGCCCCCTTCGCCTGCTGGAGTCGCGGTCAAGGTGGCGGACATCGGCGCTACCGACAAAGAGGAGCCGTAGCGTAAGCTCGTTGGCATCGGCCTGACCATCCTGCGAGCCCTACGAAATGCCAAACGTACTGATCACCGGAAGTAGCCGCGGACTCGGATTGGAGTGGGCCCGCCAGTGCGCGGAGCGCGGCTGGCGCGTGGTCGCGACCTGCCGCTCTCCAGACTCGGCGGCGGACCTTCAGAAGCTGGCGTCGCAACACGCCAAGGTGAGCGTCCACCGGCTCGACGTGAGCGCCCCGGACCAGATCGCGGACCTCGCCAAGTTGCTCCAAGGCGAAAGCCTCGACCTATTGGTCAACAACGCGGCGGTCTACTTCGAGCACTTCGGCCGAGACCCCGTCGGGAGCATCGACTACGACGCCTGGCAGGAGACCTTTCGCGTCAACACCTTGGGGCCGATGCGAGTCACCGAGGCCCTCCTCCCCCAGCTCGCCCGCGGCGAGCGTCCACTGGTGTTGGCGATCAGCAGCAACATGGGCAGCATCGCCGGCATCGACGCGCCGCGAAACTACGCCTACCGCTCCAGCAAGGCCGCGCTAAACGCGGCGATGCGGGGGCTGGCGGAGGAGCTCAGGCCGCTCGGGATCGGGGTTCTGCTGCTCCACCCCGGCTGGGTGCGTACGCGAATGGGAGGGTCCACTGCCTCGATGCTGCCGGAGGAAAGCGTGCGCGGAATGCTCGCCTTGGTGGATCGCTTCACGTTGGAGATGTCGGGACAGTACCTTCGCATCGACGGCACCACGCTGCCCTGGTAAGCAGAAGGCCCGCCGTTGGACTCATCGCACCGGTGGGGCTGGACCGCAACGGTCCGGTTGCCAAGCTGGGCTCCGACTGCCGCAAGCCCGACGGACTCGCTGTCGCGGCGGCAGATCGGCTCCGCGCATTCGCCCTGAAGACTGTCGAATTGGGAGGCTGATGTGGAGAATAGCCTGCAATTCTTTAAGACAACAGACTGTATAAGAAAAAGAATAGAAACTATTGGCGGAGAGGGAGTCCGTTCAAATAGGGTCCACCTGAAGCCAACCTCGTGCAAACCTTCCTGTTATTTCAGACGCTTATTATCTAGTAGCGTACAGCCACGTGCGGTATAGTCCAGGTACGCTTTGGGGATAGAGTTGGGGATAGCCTCAAATCCGCTCCCGGCCAAACCGGGCCGCGAAGCGGCTGGCACCGCAACGAGACCCTGACCCACGACCCGCCTACGCGCGAGGTTCGGCACATGGCCAACGGCAAGCTTAACGTGCGACGCGTCGAAACGGCATCGCCCGGAAAGCATGAGGACGGCGACGGATTGCGTCTGGTGGTCTCCGCCACCGGCTCCCGCCGCTGGGTGTTCCGGTTTCGCATCAATCAACGCTCGCGCGAAATGGGGCTAGGCAGTTGGCCCGAGGTCACGCTGGCGCGGGCCCGCGAAACTGCCGCGCAGCACCGCAAGACTCTCGGCGAAGGCCGCGATCCCATCACGGTCCGAGACGCGCGCCGCGTCGAGATCGCCACGAAGCCGACTTTTACTCGGGCAGCCGCCCGCTACATCCGTGCGCACCGTCGCGGTTGGTCCAACCCGAAGCACGCGCGCCAGTGGCCGCGCACCCTCAAGACCTACGCGCGGCCGATCATCGGTGAAAAGCCGGTGGATGAAATCGGCACCGAGGATCTGCTCACGCTCCTGTGGCCGATCTGGCACGTCAAGACCGAGACGGCAAAGCGCGTGCAGACACGCATCGAGAATATTCTCGACTACGCCGCAGCGATGAAGTGGCGCGATCCGGCGAACCCGGCCCGCTGGCGGGGGCACCTGGATAAGCTTCTGCCCAAGCCGGCAAGGGTTGGGAACGTGCGCCACCACCCCGCGATGTCGTATACCGAGTTGCCCAAGTTCATGGCCGAGCTGCGCACGCTCGGCAGCGTGTCGGCGCGCGCCCTCGAATTCCTCATCCTGACCGCCACGCGCACCGGCGAGGCCCTGCAGGCGACCTGGGACGAATTCGACCTCGATGCCTGCATCTGGACGATACCGGCCGCACGAATGAAAGCGAGGCGCGAGCACCGGGTACCGCTCGCGGACGCAGCGGTAGACATCCTGCGCACCCTGCCGCGTATGGCCGACAATCCCCACGTATTCATCGGCGCGCGTTGTGGTCGACCGTTGTCCAATATGGCGTTGCTGCAATTGATGCGGGGGCTCGGCTATGGCAACGGAAAGCCGCGCGGCGCGTGCGTACCGCACGGGTTCAGATCATCGTTCCGCGACTGGGCAGGCGAGGTCAGCTCGTTCCCGCGCGATGTTTGCGAAATGGCCCTCGCCCACGTAATCGACAACAGGGTGGAGGCAGCCTATCGCCGCGGCGACCTGTTCGAGAAGCGGCGGGCGATGATGCATGCATGGGCTCTCTTCATCGCGCCCGCGGGCGATGGAGTCGTCGTCGGCATGGATCGGAAAAGGCCGTCGCGGAGCTCGGCGTAGCAGACGATGGGCCGTCCCCCCAAACCGAATGCCCTGACCAACGCCGAGCGTCAAGCAACCTTTCGCAAACGCCAAGCGGCCCGAATCGTCCCCAAGCTCGCCCCGTGGGCTGAACGAGAGATTCGAAAAATCGCCGCTCAGTCCTCGAAAACTGTGCACGAGGTCGCTTCGGACCTGATCGTTGAAGCGTTAAGAGCGCGCGCCAAGCCGAAGCGCCGAAAGGCAAAGCCAAACGACCAGCCGGGATTGTTCGACCTTTAGTTTGCCGTTGCCGAACGCTTTTGCCGGCGCCCGCC
>JBGSTR010000224.1:0-5297 GCA_041736365.1 Chromatiaceae bacterium
GCGGCAACGCCGCGCGCGAGCTGTTCGGCAACGAGGAGGGTGAGCACACCCACTACGGCAGCCTGGAGACCGCCGCCGGCGGAACCCTGCTGCTCGACGAGGTGGCGGACATGGATCTGGAGGCCCAGGCGCAGCTACTGGGCGCGCTCGACAGCGGATCGTTCTTGCGCGCCGGGGGCAGCGAGCCGGTAGCGATCGACGTGCGCATCGTCGCGGTGACCCAGCGGAACCTGGAAGACGAGGTTCGCGCAGAGCGGTTTCGCGAGGATCTGTTCTATCACCTCAACGTCGTGCCGCTGAACATTCCCGCGCTGCGCGACCACGCCGAAGACGTGCCCGACCTGCTCAACTACTACCTGGACTACTTCGCAACCCACGAGAAGCTCCCCTACCGGCGCTTCAGCGTCGGCTCGCAAAACTTCCTGCGCAACTATGGCTGGCCCGGAAACGTCCGAGAGCTCAAGAACCTGGTGCAGCGGGTGCTGATCCTCGGTGCCGGAGACGAGATCGGTCAGAAGGAGGTCGAAAGTGCACTCGGGGCGGGACCGCCCGTTCAGGTGCATTCTTTGGAAGACTTGGTCTCTTTCGACCAGCCGTTGCGTCAGGCGCGCGAGCAGTTCGAGAAGGCCTATCTCGGCTATCAGCTCGAGAAGCACGCCGGCAATGTCAGCAAGATGGCCAAGGAGGCAGGGATGGAGCGGACCCACCTGTATCGCAAGCTTCGATCTCTCGGTATCGAGATCAAGGAGCGCCGGTGAGGGCGCTCGGGCGTCCCGCCGCATCCCGACTCCGCGGCGGGGCCGACTGGCTGCTACCCGCCGGCACATGAAGATCATCATCCTGGGTGCCGGACAGGTCGGCACGTCGGTCGCGGCGAATCTTGTCAGCGAGGCCAACGACATAACGGTCGTGGACCAGAACTCGGAGCTCTTGCGCGACCTGCAGGACCGGTTCGATCTGCGCACGGTCGTCGGCCACGGGGCTCACCCGGACGTGCTGTTGCGCGCCGGCGCCGACGACGCCGACATGATCATCGCGGTGACCAACAGCGACGAGACCAACATGGTCGCCTGTCAGGTTGCCTACACCCTGTTCCACACGCCGACCAAGATCGCCCGCGTGCGCTCCCAGGGGTTTCTCGATCAGCCGAAGCTGTTCGGCAGCGAAGCACTCCCCATCGACGTCCCGATCAGCCCGGAGGCCCTGGTTACCGAACACATCCTGCGCCTGATCGAGAACCCGGGCACGCTCCAGGTGCTTGATTTCGCCGAGGGCCGAGTCCGTCTGGTCGCGGTCAAGGCCTATCCGGGCAGCCCGCTGGTGGGACACGAGCTAAGCGCCCTGTATCAGCACATGCCGCAGGTGGATGCCCGGGTCGCGGCGATCTACCGACAGGACCGCGCCATCCAGCCCCAGGGCAACACCGTGATCGAGGCCGACGACGAAGTGTTCTTCATCGCCGCGCCGATCCACATTCGCTCCGTGATGAGCGAGCTCAGGCGTCTGGAGAAGCCCTATAAGCGGCTCATCTTCGCCGGAGGGGGGAATATCGGCACGCGCCTGGCGAAGGCGCTGGAGCACAACTACCGGGTCAAGATCATCGAGCGTGACCTCAGCCGCGCCAAGGTCATCGCCGAGATGCTGGAAAAGACCATCGTGCTTCACGGCGACGCCGCCGACGAGGAGCTGCTGATCGAGGAGAACGTCGACAACACCGACGTCTTCTGCGCGGTCACCGACGACGACGAGGCGAACATCCTCTCGGCGATGCTCGCCAAACGCATGGGCGCGCGCAAGGTCATGGCGCTGATCAACCGACCGGCCTACGCCGATCTGGTGCAGGGCGGCCCGATCGATGTCGCGATCTCGCCGCAACAGGCCACCATCGGCAGTCTGCTCAAGCACGTGCGTCGCGGCGACGTGGTGGTAGTCTATTCACTGCGCCGGGGGGCGGCCGAGGCGATCGAGGCCATCGCCCACGGGGATTCCAGCTCAAGCAACGTCGTCGGGCGTGCGATCGACGACATCAAGCTACCCAAGGGGGCCAGCATCGGGGCCATCGTGCGCGGCACCGAGGTGTTGATCGCCCACCACGACACGGTGATCGAGTCGGAAGACCACGTCATCCTCTTCCTTCAGGACAAACGCCGAGTCGCCGATGTCGAGCGGCTCTTCCAGGTGAGCGTGACCTTCCTGTAACGGCGCTGCGCCGGGCAGCGAGTCGATGCCATGAAGCTTCGCGCCGTTCAGAAAGTCCTCGGCCTGCTGCTGACCGTATTCAGCTTCACCATGCTGCCCCCGGTGGCCGTGTCGTTGATCTACGGGGACGGCGCCGCTTGGCCCTTCATCGTCGCGTTCGTGCTGATCCTCTCCGTCGGTCTGGTCACCTTCCTGCCGGTCATCCGCTACCATCAGGATCTCAGGCTGCGCGACGGGTTTCTGGTGGTCGTGCTGTTCTGGGTCGCCCTGGGTCTGGCGGGTGCGATCCCGTTCGTCCTGTCCGAACGACCGCACCTGTCGCCGACCAATGCGATCTTCGAGTCCATCTCGGGCCTAACGACCACCGGGGCCACGGTGATTGTCGGGCTCGACGACCTACCGAAATCGATCCTCTTCTATCGCCAGCAGCTCCAGTGGCTCGGGGGCATCGGTATCATCGTGCTGGCGGTCGCGGTGTTGCCGATGCTCGGGATCGGCGGCATGCAGCTCTATCGGGCGGAGACGCCGGGGCCGGTCAAGGACTCCAAGCTCACGCCCCGCATCACCGAGACCGCCAAGGCCCTGTGGTACATCTATCTGTGGCTCACGGTGGCCTGCACCCTGGCGTACTGGGGCGCGGGAATGACCCTGTTCGACGCCATCGGCCACGCCTTCTCCACCGTCGCCATCGGTGGCTTCTCCACCCACGACCTCAGCATGGGCTACTACGACAGCACCCTGATCGAGATGGTCGCGGTCCTGTTCATGTTCATTTCGGGGGTGAACTTCGCGCTGCATTTTGTCGCGGTGCGGCGCCAGAACCTGATGGCCTACTGGCGCGACAGCGAGTTTCGCTTTTACGCCTTGTTGATTTCGCTCGCGACCGTCGTCGTGACCGTCACGCTGTACTTCAGCGATACCTATATCGAGTGGGAAAACGCCTTTACGAAGGGGCTGTTCCAGGTGGTCTCGATCGGCACCACGACGGGATTCACAACCGCGGAGTTCTATTTCTGGCCGCCGTTCCTGGAAATCCTGCTGCTGTTCATGAGCTTCGTGGGCGGCTGCGCGGGGTCCACCGGCGGCGGCATCAAGGTGATTCGGTTTCTGCTGCTGATCAAACAGGGGCTGCGCGAGGTCGGACGCCTGGTGCATCCCAGCGCCCAGATCCCGGTGCGCATCGGCGGCAAGAGCGTCAACCACCGAGTAGTCGACGCGGTATGGGGTTTCTTCTCCCTCTATGTGGGCAGCTTTGTCGTCATGTATTTGATGCTGGCGGCCACCGGGCTCGATCTCCTCACGGCCTTTTCCGCGGTGGCGGCCTGCATCAATAATCTGGGTCCCGGTCTGGCTCAGGTAGGCGCGCACTACGCGGACATGCACGATCCGGGAAAGTGGATCCTGTGCTTTGCCATGCTGCTCGGCCGGCTGGAGATCTTCACCCTGCTGGTGCTGCTGTCACCGGCCTTCTGGCGCCGCTAGTCCCTCGCCCCAACATATTCCCGACAACACTCAAAGTGGTGGTGGAGGTGCCCATGGGTATTGTCGACAACCTGGAGGGGATGCTGGCACGGGGGCAAGACTCGGCCCTGCTGCGCTACAGCCTGGGCAACGAGTACCTGAAGGTGGACGATCCGGAGACGGCGGCGAGGCACCTGGCCGCGGCCGTGGAGCTCGACCCGACCTACTCTGCGGCCTGGAAGCTCTACGGCAAGGCGCTGGCCGGCGCCGGCAAGCATGCCGAGGCCGTGCGCGCGTTCGATCGCGGGATCGAGACCGCGCAGGCCAAGGGCGACGTACAGGCGGCCAAGGAGATGCGTGTCTTTCGCAAGCGCTCCGAAAAGGCACTTAGCGGGTGAGTGGGGGGATCGTCGTGCGTCCTTGATTCATCAGGGTTATGTTGACGCTTGCTATCGCGCACCGGCGCGTTCAGGCTAGCGGTGCTCGATCCACGCGGAGACATGCTGAATATGTTTCAGATGACGAATCTCACCCGTCGCGGCAATGCGGAAAGAGTGCAAGGCTCCGGCGCGCTCGCCGCGTGCACGACGCTGCTCGCCGCGCTCGCCCTATCCGGCTGCGCGAGCCTTCCGGATTTTGGTCTGTTCGCGCACGAACCCGTTCCTACCGATCGCTTCGTCTTGCCGGATGAGAACACGGATGTCGTCGGCGTCGTCCAGGTGGTGGTCGCCCGCGAAGAGGATACGCTCCCTGATTTCGCCCGCCGCTACGGTCTCGGTCACGACGAGATCGTGGCCGCAAACCCGGATGTCGATCCCTGGCTACCCGGCGAAGGGACCCGGGTCGTCCTGCCGACCCAGTTCGTGCTGCCCGACGCGCCGCGTGACGGACTGGTCGTGAACCTGGCATCGCTGCGTCTGTTCTACTACCCGAAGCCCGCAGAAGGTGAGCCCCAGACAGTCGTAACCCACCCCATCGGCATCGGCCGCGAGGGCTGGCGAACCCCGCTGGGGCGGATGCGCATCACCGAAAAGATCGAGAATCCGACCTGGACTCCACCGGCATCGGTTCGCCGCGAGCACGCGGCAAAAGGGGACCATCTGCCCGGGGTGGTTCCGGCCGGTCCCGACAACCCGCTTGGGGCCTTTGCGATGCGTCTCAACCGACCCAGCTATCTGCTCCACGGCACCAACAAGCCCTTCGGGGTCGGCATGCGCGTCAGCCACGGCTGCGTGCGCCTTTATCCGGAGGACATCGCCGAGCTGTTCCCCGAGATCCCGGTCGGCACCAATGTCTACATCGTGAGCCAGCCCTACCTCGCCGGCACGAAGAACGGGGAGATCTTCCTGGAGGCGCACCAGCCATTGTCGGAGGAGGCCAAACGTTGGAAAGGCAGCCTCGAGCCGATGCAAAAGACCCTGGAGGCGAAGGCCGGGGATGATCCAACGGCGGTGGACTGGCAGAAGGCCGAGGAGGTTGCCCGCGAGGCGCGCGGAATCCCGGTCCCGGTCTCCCCCGGCAGCCCGAATCTCGACGAGGTGGTGGCGCGCGCGCCGCGTGTGCCGCGCATACCCGAATGGCAGGACAGCGCGGGAAAGGATAGCTGACCCCGCCTCGGAAAAGCGCCGAGCGGGCGA
>JBGSTR010000287.1:0-5536 GCA_041736365.1 Chromatiaceae bacterium
GTGGATCACGGCCGGCGTCGCCGGTTGGCTCAGACTGCCCGTGATGCGTGGCCCGTAGCGCGACTGCAAGCGGCGCAGCAGCGCACCCACGGCATCGTCCTGCACGATCGATTCCTGAACACCCATGGGACCCCCTTCGCGTTGTTCCCGCGAGAGTAGCCCCGGCGCAGGCTCATTCGGTGAGCCTGCCCGTGAAACTACGGTTGCGCACCTGTCGGCCGGGCCAGCATCGCCGAGTAGCCTTACAATGCGGCCCTCGGGCCGGACGGCAATCAAACTAGGCGGGAGTGCAGATGGCGAAGTACGACGTATACGGAATCGGCAATGCGCTGGTGGATATGGAGTACGAGGTCGAGCCCTCGGACTTGGAGGCGTTGCGCATCGAAAAGGGGGTGATGACCCTGGTCGACGAGGCCCATCAGCTGCAGATCATGGCCCACCTCGCGGAGCGTCACCACCAGCGAGGCTCCGGGGGATCGGCGGCGAATTCGCTCATCGCGGTCAGTCAATTCGGCGGCCGGGCGTACTACTCGTGCAAGGTCGCCAACGATGCCCTGGGCGACTTCTATATGCAGGATCTGATCGCCGGCGGCGTGGACACCAACCACGGGGTCGAGAAGGATCACGGACACACGGGCCGCTGCGTGGTGCTGGTTACGCCAGACAGCGACCGCACTATGTGCACCTTCCTCGGCATCAGCGGCGAGTTGTCGTCCAAGGAGCTGGACTACGGAGCGCTGCGCGATTCGCAGTGGTTCTACAGCGAAGGCTACCTGGTCACCAGCCCGGCCGCGCGCGCCGCCTCCATCGAGGCCAAGCGCATCGCGGACGCATCCGGCATCAAGACCGCCTTTTCGCTGTCCGATCCCAACATGGTCCGCTTCTTCCGCGACGGACTAATCGAGATGATCGGGGGGCGCGTGGACCTGTTGTTTGCCAACGAGGCCGAGGCCATGGGGATGGCCGATACGGCCGACCTGGGTACGGCGGTCGAGTATGTGAAGGAAATCGCGAGCGAGTTTGCGATTACCCGCGGACCCAAGGGGGCGTTGATCTATGACGGCACAGAGCTGATCGAGATCGCCGCGGTGCCGGTCGAGGCCGTAGACACGGTCGGCGCGGGAGACATGTTTGCCGGGGCCTTCCTCTACGCGCGATCAAACGACTGGGATCACCGCCGGGCAGGCGAGCTCGCGGCAGCCGCGTCCGCGAAACTGGTCACCAGTCTCGGGCCGCGCATTTCGGCTGGGGAGTCGCAAGCGATTCTGCGCGGGCTCCAGCGCTGACGGGTGTAGGAGCCTACCGCTCACCACCGACCGCCCCGCCCGAATTTCCGAGCGCGTCGCTAGCCGGGAGACGCTGATCTGGTGCCCTTACGGCGTCTGCTCAGCGTCCCTCGCGCCTTTCACCTCGGCTCGCCATAGAACGATACGTCGCTTAACAACGCCGATGCCCGGAACTGCAAGGGGCGCTGCGAGTGGTACTCGCATACCAAGCTCGCGACCTCCTCGTTGTCGGCGCTCCCCATTGCCGCGTCCGCGCAGAAATGGACACGGCAGTCGATCGGGCGCACCGGATAGATCGAACATTTGCCGGACAGATCCAAGAATTTGCACGAAGCAGGTTCGCATGCGCTGAACAGAAACGGTTCATGCGAAGCGAGGTAATCATTGATCAGGGCTATTTCCGGTTGCGTAACGGACGGCTGCCCCGCGCCTTCAGACGGGCGGCAGCACTCGCCATCGCAACCCCCAGGCCTCTTGCATTTCATTCCGATGCCGTCATGAATCTCATGCAACTTGCTGTATAAACTAACTAATTTCATTGCTTTTTCACGTTCCTTAGGCACTTCCCCAAGGACGAAGACGTATTTCAGATCCCAATAATGGAATGCCCGCGCACCACCCTTTCCCCGACGCCTCCAAAGGTCTACAATCCGGCGCCTTGACATCGAGGGAGCCTCCGTGTCGCTGGACCGGCCCGAATCATGCATCTGGAGAGATTCTGATCAAATGCCTTCCCGGCACTTGGTCGGCTCGTGATCCGAGAGACGCGGCTCTCGGACCGATCCGGGCCATCCCGGCCCCGTCGGGAAACGCATTCCCTAGAGCTCTATGCATAGATTCGGCCCGCCCCGCGGCGCCTCGCGCTCCGGAACGTCACGCCGACATCGCTGCCAGTCGTGCACTATACGACAACCTTCGCGGACAGCGACCGTGGCTGCTCGATTGTATTGTCAGACGCCGTGTGCGTTGACGCTCGCATGGTCGGAGCCAGCGATCGACTCGGCGAGCCCGACGCCGGCAGGGATCCGGATCGAAATTCGTAACGCCGCTCGGTAGCGCGGCCACGTCGTCGCGACCGAAGTCGCAATCAAGCGCATCCGCAGGGAACGCTAAGCACAGTCCTCGAATGCCGCGCGAGCACATCGCCGGTATCGGATCTGGTCGTGCGCGCGCATCACCAAGCTTGGGACTCCCAATGATTCAACGAAAAACGAAATTGAACTCGCGGCGCACCGCACGACTATTGGTATTCGTCTGCGCACTGGCAGCGAGCCCCGCGACCCCGTCCTTGGCCCAAGATTCACCAACTTCTACCAAAGCGATTGCCGGACAGGCCGCGACCCTATCCGAATGGATCGGCAATAATTCAAGCACCTTCAACGGCGTCAATATCCAGACTCGCATTTACATTCCGGCAAACCAGCAGGTGGTGCGCGGGATCGTAGTCTTCTCCCCGGGGTATGGAGGAGACGGGCGCAATTTCGCTACGCAGCGCAAGACCAAGAAGATTGCCGATAATTGGGGTTTCGCAGCCCTCGGTACCAAATTTTCGTCCACCGATACACGTTACATCTTCGCCGAAAAGGGATCGGGGCGTGCGCTACTTAATAGTATCGCCACCTTTGCGAGCCAAAGTGGCCACTCGGAGCTGGTTAACGTACCCTTGTTGATGATGGGCTTTTCCAACGGGGGGGCATTCACTTACTCTTTTACACTCTGGCGACCGAGCAAGGTCATGGCCTTCGCGTGCAACAAGTCGGGCTATGCGACGCTGCAAAACACCACTCCCCAAGCGCGCGCGGTTCCCGGGATGTTCTTCTACGGGCAATTCGATGAGAAGCTGGTCTACGATCAAATGAGTAAAATCCTCAATAACGGTAGATCGGGTGGTGCACTCTGGTCGCTCGCGGAAGACTGGGGGTCGGGACACGAGCAGGGAACCGCCAATAACCTGATCTTCCCTTTCTTCGAACGAGCGCTACAACTGCGGATGCCGGCCTATGCCGCGCCTTTGGCCGGACCCGTAGTATTGAAACCGCTGTATCAGGCCAACGGCTATCTTGGGGACAATTCCACGTTTACGCGCAATCCAGCGACTATGCTTCAGTACAACGCATATCCCGGCAATAGACTGAAGGCATCTTGGCTTCCCGACTACATCACGGGAGACACCTGGCGCGAATGCGTGACACGGGACAGGCCATGTCCGGAATATTTGCCGACCGGCTATTGAACGAGAATTGCAGGCATCGCTTTGCGTCCAATACCATGTCTTGTATACGCGGCCGCGTTTTTCGGCGGCCTTGCGATGAATGCACTGGCATCAGAGACGCCAATATCCGCGCAACCAACGCCCGACAATTCGACCATTTTGTCGGAATGGAACGCTGAGAGCTCTATAACCGTCGATGGGGTTGAGCTCAATACGAAGATCTATATTCCGCCTGATCTTCGCGTGGTGAATGGCATTATCGTCTCATCTCCTGGATACCGTGGCGACGGCCGCGATTTCGTTAATCAGACAGAAATCAAGAAGATCGCGAAAAGCTGGGGATTCGCGGTCCTCGGCACTCAGTTTACAGGTTACGATACGCAATACATAAACGCCGACCGAGGATCCGGTAGAGCCCTACTCGAAAGCATCTCGAACTACGCAACCAGAAGCCGCCACCTCGAGCTTGCCAACGCCCCGTTATTGATGCTTGGTTTCTCGCATGGCGGCGCATTTTCATATTCGTTCGCCCTCTGGCAACCAAGCAAGGTAATCGCCTTCGCGTGCAATAAATCGGGTTATGCCACACTGAAAAATACGACGCCCGAGGCACGCGGCGTACCCGGATTGTTCTTCTACGGAGAGCTCGACGACAGTCGCGTCTATCGACGCATGAACGAGATCCTTACCGTCAATCGGTCGCTTGGGGCACTCTGGGCGCTGGCCGAGGACTGGGGGTCGAAACACGAGCCGGGATCCGCGAACAATCTCATACTCGCCTTTTTTGCGCAGGCCATTCGACTTCGCCTCCCGGAGGATGCCGCGCCTTTGACGGGAGCCGTTCGATTGAAGGCACTACACGAGCCCGAAGGATTCTTGGGAGACAATTCGACGTTCACCCGCAATCCCGCGATCCTTCGCAAATTCAAGGACTATCGGGACAACAAGGACGAGGCCTCCTGGCTTCCGAACTACCCGGCAGGGGCGGCGTGGCGCGACTGCGTGACGCGCGACCGGACCTGTCCGGAATATCCCCCACCGGGGTACGGTCAAGAATCTCCCTAGCCCGGAATAAAACCGTTGCGTCGGTATACTTCGCGGACACCACCCGCGGTCACGCGGCACCCGGGGGTACCAACCCCCGCCGGCACGCGGCGGCATCACCAAGCGAGGGAAGTCATGTTCGAGTCGGCGGAATTGAAACAGGAGATCGGCAAAGCGGACTACACCGCGGCTGTTCCGGCATTGCGCGAGGCCCTTTTGGATGCCCAGCTCGACTTGCTCGCGGCCAAGCGCTTTCCGGTCCTGGTGATCATTGGCGGTATCGAAGGGGCGGGCAAGAGCGAGACGGTACAGACCCTCAACGAGTGGATGGATCCCAGACACATTCACACCCACGGCTTCCTCCTGCCCACCGACGAGGAGACGCAGCGGCCAACGATGTACCGTTTCTGGCGTGCGCTGCCGCCGAAGGGCGAGACGGGCATCTTCTTCGGATCCTGGTACTCGTTGCCGATCACGTCGCGCGGACTCGGCACGACCAGCGACGCGGACCTCGAGCGTTCGATCAATGAGATCCGGCACCTGGAGCGAATGCTCCACAACGAGGGCGTGCTGATCCTGAAGTTCTGGCTGCACATCTCGAAGAGCGAGCAGCGCAAGCGCCTCGCCGCGAGGGAGAAGGACTTCTATGCGCGCTGGAGGCTGACCAAGACGATCAGAAAGTTGGGGCAGCGCTACCATGAAGTCCGCGACACCGCGGAGCGGGTGCTGCGCGAGACCAGCACGGGCGAGGCACCCTGGACGGTGGTCGACGGCTACGATCACCGCCACCGCAGCTTGACGGTGGGCAAGGTTCTGCTGGAGCGGATACGCCAGCGCCTGGACGCTCCGGAGCCCGCGCCTTTGGTCACCGCGGCCCCGGTATCGGCGCATGGGGGCGACGTCGAGCTGATCCGCAGCCTCGACCTCTCCCGGCGGCTGGAGCGCGACGCCTATAAGAACGACCTCCAGAAGTACCAGACCCGCTTCGCCCGCC
>JBGSTR010000131.1:0-19879 GCA_041736365.1 Chromatiaceae bacterium
CGGTGGCCCAATTACGTGCGGTCCCGTCCCGCCGGGCTGTAAGCCCAGCCGAGCAGCAAGATCGTTTCGCGGCGCCGAAGCAGGCGTCGGACGATCCGGGACTGCCGCAGCGCCGTGCCCGGCGCACCTGGGAAGCGGATCACTTGGCCGAGGCGCTGCGCCGTCATCGCGGGAATCGGCAGGCCCTCGCACGCGAGCTGGGGGTCAGCGTACGCACCGTCTACCGCAAGCTTCAGGCGTTTGGACTCGGTTGATCTCCGGTGCCGGAACGCCCGCGAGCCAGCGGTAGCTCAGACTAGGGCCGTCGCTATTCGATCCACGTCCACGGCGACCCGCAGATCGTGGGCGCCACCCCCATAGAAGATGCCGCGCACCGGGGTCACGTCGTAATAGTCGCGGCCAATCGCGGTGGTGATGTGCTGGCCGCTCGGGGTTTGGTCGTTGGTGGGGTCGAAGTCCACCCAGCCCAGGTCCGGGATCAGCAACGAGAACCAGGCGTGGGAGGCGTCGGCCCCCTTGAGCTTCGGTGTCCCCGGGGGTGGTAGCGTCTCCAGATAGCCGCTGACATAGCGCGCCGCGAGCCCGAGCCCGCGCAAACCGGCGATCGCCACGTGCGCGAAATCCTGGCACACGCCACGCCGGTGGGTCATCACCTCGGCGACCGGCGTGGCGATGGTGGTGAAGGTCGGATCGTATTCGAACTCCGCGAAGATCCGGGCCATCAGCTCGGAGGTCGCCTCCAAGATCGGCCGCTCGGCGGTGAACGATTTCGCCGCGAACTCGGTTGCGGCCTCGTCCAGGGGTACCTGGGCGGATGGCAGGGTGAAGATGCGGGCGTTGGTCAGACGCGCCTCGCGTTTCGAGCGCAGTCGCTCGACCACCAGCTCCCACGGCAGGGTCTCGCCGGCCGGCGGCAGCGTTGGCGGCGTCACCTCGACCTCGCTGACGGCGGTGATCTCCAACGCGGCGTGGGATTGTTGGATCGAGAAGTAGCTGACTCGATTGCCGAAGAAGTCCTCGTAATCCCGATTGACCGCGGGCCACGGGTCGACCCGCACCTGACTCGAGACGCACCGCTGATGCGGGTGCTTGCGCGGCTTCAGATGCGCGATGCTGTGGCACAACGAGACCGGATCGGTGTACTCGTAGCGGGTGCTGTGGCTGATGCGGAAGATCATGCCGGGGCCGCTTTTCGTCGCAGCAGATTGTGCGGCTGCTCCTCGTGCCGGAAGTAGTGGGCGGTCAGCGCGTTGGACACGTCCGCCAGCTCGATCTCAACCTCCTTGAGCATCGCGTCGAGTGCCGGGCGTCTCAAACTCTCGGCATCGGTCTGCACCAGGGCGTCGATCTCGGCGAGGCGCACGTCGGTCAGGGTCTTGAGGATCAGCTTCTCCGCTCGCGTCCGTCCGGTCGCGAGCTCGCCGCGCGGCATTTCGCCAAGCAGCCGCTTGAGCTGGACGAGCTGGTACGCCAGGGCGCGAGGGTTGCACTCGTCCTGGAACACCAGATCCAGTAGGGCGCCGACGCGGGTCCCGGCCTGATACCGCCGGCGATAGGTAATGAGGCTGTCGTTGATGCTCAGAACCGACTCGATCAAGGTGTTTTCGTCCTGTTCCGAGACCACCGGCACCAGCGTTGAACGCAGCAGTGCGGCGGTCGTCGAACCGCGCTCGAGCCGCCGGCCGGCCTCCAGGAAGTGCCAGCCCTCGTTGTGGGTCATGTTCTCCTGGGTCAGCGCGGTGAACGCCACCAGCGAGGTCACCAGCGGGTCGAGCTCGTCGAGCGCGTTGGAAAGCTGCTTCGGCGGATGCTCGATGAGTCTGCGCAGTCGCCGGTCCACCTCGCTGACGATGCGCCAGGTGTCGACCGACAGGCGGTCGCGCACCGAGTATACCGCCTGCCCGAGTGCCACCAGCGTCTCGGGCAGTCCGCCCAAGCGCGATAGGTCCGCGATCAGCGACAGGATCTCCGGGGCGGGGTTGCGCAGACGCTCGGCCGCGCCCTTGCCGACGAAACCCGGAAACGCCTGGGTCTGATTGGTCAACGTCTCCAGTAGGGAGCGCAGCGAGGCACCGCTGGCCCCCGCCCAGCGGTACTCGGACGGCTCGGCGAGCTTGAAGATGGTGATGCGCAGCAGTCGCACCAGACCCTCCGCGCGCTCGGCATAGCGTCCAATCCAGAACAGGTTGTCGGCCACGCGGCTGGAGACGTCGCTTTCGTGGGTGACCGCCGTGACCAGCGACTCGGATGTGGCCAGGAGCGTCTCCTGGAGCTCGGGCTCCGAGGCCAGCACCCAGGTATCCTTTCCAAGCCCGCCGAGCTGGTTGGAGATCAACGAGGTGTCGGTGCTGAGCGCGACGCGCCCGAGTCCGCCCGGCATTACCGCGTAACCGTCCTCCTCGGCGATCAAGAACGCGCGCAGCACGTTCGGCCGAGGCTGAAGCTGCTGGCCGATCAGCGCCGGGGCAGTGGAGGGTGAGATCCGTTCCTGGGCCACGTAGCGCTCGGGGTTGGATTCGATGGCACGCACCAGCGCGTCGAGCTCGGCACCCTCAAGATCGTCCGGGAACAAACAACGGTTGCCCTGGGGCTTGCCTGCCGCCTTGATCACCATCCCCTCCAGATTCGCCAGCACATGCTCGCGCGCCTTGCGGTTGCCGCACCACCAGGTCGTGATGTCGGGGAGCAGCAGGTCCTCTCCGAGCAGGTGTTGGCACAGCGACGGCAGGAACGCCATCAATCCCGGATGCTCGAGCACGCCGCTTCCGAGCGCGTTGGCCACCACCAGGTTGCCGGTACGCACCGCTTGCACCAGGCCGGGGACCCCGAATCCGGACTCGTCCCGAAGCTCGAGCGGGTCGCACCAGGCGTCGTCGACGCGCCGCAGCACCGCGTCGATGCGCTCCAATCGCCCCAGCGTACGTAGCCACAGTGCGCCGTCTCGCACCGAAAGGTCCGCGCCCTGCACCAAGGTATAGCCAAGGTAGTTCGCGAGGTAGGCGTGCTCGAAATAGGCCTCGTTGCTAGGTCCCGGCGTCAGCACCACCACGCGCGGATGGCCGCCGCGCCCCGGCGCGAGCCGCGTCAGCGTGCGGCGCATGGAGCGGAAGAAGCCGGCCATGCGGTGCACGTGGGAGTCGCGGAACAGGCTTGGCAGCACCCGTGAGAGCACTACCCGGTTCTCCAGCGCATAGCCCGCGCCGAGCGGGCTCTGGGCGCGGTCGCCGATCACGCGCCAGCGGCCGTCCGGCGTGCGCGTGAGGTCCGCCGCATAATGGATCAGCGGTCGCCGGCCAGCGACCTCGATGCCGTGGCAGGGAAGTAGATAGTCGGCGTATCCATCGATCAGCTCGGCCGGAAGGAAGCCGTGGCCGATCAGCTCACGCGGTCCGTAGAGATCGAGCAGGATCTGATTGAAAAGCTCCGCGCGCTGCATCAGCCCGCGCTCAAGCTCGGCCCATTCCTCGCTGCGAATCAGAATCGGGACTAGGTCCAGCTCCCAGGGGCGGAACATGCCCTCCGTGTCGCCGTTCAGGTTGTAGGTGACACCGTTGTCGCGCACCATCCGCTCGGCTTCGCGACGGCGCTTCTCGATACCGGCCGGCCCCAGCTTATGTAGGGCATCCAGCAAATGCTCCCAATGGGGCCGCAGCTCGCCTTCGGCCGAGCGCATTTCGTCGTAGACGCCGGACAGCGGCAGATAGTCGTCGGCCAGTCCACGGTGTTCCGTGGCGGGCGCGAGCTCGGTTACGGACATGATCCGGGACTCGTGGCGGGGCGTTGCCGAGATTAGACACGTCCCCCGCGGAGGCCGCAAGGCACGCTTGCGTGAACGCTCCCGTCCAGTGCCGAAACCGCCGGACTCCTCGGAACCCTTCGCGGCAGTCACGTGTTTGACGAGCCGGGGGCGCGCCGGGGGGTCCATCCGCATTTGCGTGCACGTGAACGCCAGGCGAAGAAGCCGCCGCACGGCGGCGGTGTCCGCCGAGAACCAGTCCTGCTACCAGCACTCGGCGGTAGTGTCGGCCCCGGTATTGTCCTCGGCGCCTTGGACCAGTGCGTTGGTCAACGACAGCCAGGCGCAACGCCGATCTCCGGCCTGGGCGCCGGTCGCGATGGCGTAGAGTGTGACGCTTTCCGTCCCCAGCCGATCTTCAGCGTCCGGCTCCTGGCTGGTGATGACATAACGGCCGTCGATCGAGGTCGTCGATAGGGTGGGGCCGGCGGAGACCAACGGGCAGTCAAGACTGTCGAATGCCCGGTACCGGCTATAGCAACGCTCCAGTTGCTGAACCGTCTGCGTGAGCGACTGCCGGGCGTCGGTGCGGCGCACCTTGAGCACATGGCCCTGAAAAGACGGATAGGCGATGGAGGCCAGGATCGCGACCACCGAGATGGTGACCAGCAGCTCGGTCAGGGTGAAGCCGCGTTTGCGCCATTTCTCTGCGAAGGATCTGGTGGAGCACGCGGCGCAAGAGAGCAAATCCGAACGACCAGCCAACGCGATTGTTGTTTCCATAATCTTTGATATCCCTAATACAACTGGATCCATGAACGTCGGCCGCCCGCGCGCAGGCCCGGGTTCTCGGTGGTGCTCTCGATTTCGGCGTTTTTCGAGCCGCTGGTGAATTTGTATTCCTTGGTGCCGGCCGCGACGATGGCTGGCTTCTGGATGATGCCTACCTTCGATTTCTTGCCGCTTGGCGATACCTGGATGGTTTCCTGCTCACCGTTTTCCCCGGTGATGGTGACCTCCACCATGTCCGCCGCGGTGAATTCGCCGTCGCCATTGAGGTCGAAGAGCACATTCTCGAGCTGCGACCCGTCCACGGCGTTGAGCTCCATGAGCCAGCCGTCGCCGCCGAATTCACAGGGCGCGGGCGAGGGGATCATGGTGGTAAAGATGATCCGGCTCCCGCGCGCCACCGGGTCGGTAACCTGCATCTCGCCTTTGCGGGTGCCGCCGGACGACAAGAGATCCATGTACCAACCGAGGTGCGACATCGGCGGGTTGTCCAGGGGCTTGCCGGGGTCCGTGTGCCAGGCTACGTCGTTGGCCGTGGTGAGGCGCACATCGAAACCGGCGTGGAGTCTTTCCGCCACGATCTGCTGCGGAAGCAGGTGCTCACGACGGATGCCGGCGGTACCGTCGAAGCGGTCCCAGACGCCGTAGAAGCTGTTGGTGTGTTCCGTATCCGGTTGCCGGTCCGCACCCTGGTAGTAGGTCCCGGTGCCGAACAGCACCAGGACTCCGCCGAGCGGGTGGCGGATGACCTCGGGACGAACGGTAATCGGTCGTGTGTCCCCCGGGACGCTAGTCGTCGAGTCGTCGTCCGTCTCGTCGGTCTCTTCCGTCTCTTCCCAGTGACACTTACGTTTGTATCCTTTATTGGGCTTCCTTGGGTTCTTCAAGACCCATTCGCAGACCTTCTTGCGCGTGACCCTGGTGGTTTCAGTATCGTCGTCGTCGGTTTCGGTAATGGCATCGTCGGGCCCCGTGCGGAACAACTCGCTGCCGCCGAAAGAAACCATCCAGCCGCCGCCGTCGTTAGGCTCGAAGCGCCACAGATTGCCGCGCAGATCTCCGGCATAGATGTAGTCCACGACCGCGTCTCCGTCGTGGTCGATGGGTGAAACGCTCGATAGGCCGTTGTCGGGGCCGCCATCCGCCTCGACCGCTTCCAGCCGCTCGCCGGTCGCGGCGTCGACGATGTAGAGAACGGCCTTGCCGTCGGCACTCTCGTAGCCGTTGCCGAACACCGCGGCCCAGGCGCCGCCGTGGCTGCTGTTCGGCAGGCGCACCACGGCGGGTTTGCTGAAAGTGTATCCGAGATCCTCGAATCCGTCGTCTCCCTCGACGTCCTCGGAGCTATCGTCGGTGATGTCCCCGACGATGTCCCATAGCACTCTGCCGGCTGCATCCGACTCGTTGGATCGAAAGGCCTCCGGATCTGTGATGTCGAGCGCGAACACGCCCGGGCCGCCGGCCGCGGTCGCCGCAACCAGGATGGTGCGCCACTTCAGGCCGCTTCCCAGGTGCACGTCCGCGGCGACGATGGCGCCATCGACATAGAACTGGTGATGGGTGCGCTGGTCGAGCTTGGCCAGGCGCGACAGCTTGGGGTAGGCCGCGCGGGGGACGTACCCGAACAGCTCGCTGCCCTCCGTCGCGGCGCCGACCTCTACGTCGAATCCGTGCAACATGCCGTCGTTGGCACCGGCATACAGGACCGGTGTGCGGTTTTTGTGGGCGTCGGCGAAGACACTATAGGGATCGGCCTCGAGTCCGTCTGGTAGATAGGATCTCGGCGGGCCGATGTAGGCCGGCTCGGAATTGACGATGTCGCCGAGCAGGTACTCTCGGTCCCGGAAGTCGCCACCGTTTCGCACCTCATCGTCGTCCTCGCCGCGGGCATAGTCGAGCAGGGCTCGGCCTGCTTCTTCACTAACGGGTGCGCAGTCCTTGCACATTACGCGCAGCCGGTCCTGCTGCGGCTCCGCGAGATCGTCCCAGCGGAAGGGGACGCCGTCGCGATGCGAGGGATCGGAATCCTCGTAGCTCGTAATGATGCGCCGATCGCCCGCCCGCGCCTGGGCCGTCACGGTGTCGCGTCCGTGCCAGACGGGATCTTCGAGGCTTCCGTCCTCGCCCACGGGAAAGGCCACCAGATCGCCGAACCAGAAGTCGCTGTCGAAGCGCGCCTGGTAGATTCGGGTATCCCCGAGGAGGTTGATCGTGTTCAACGCCACCGACGCCGACGAGGTGGTAGTCGCGATCACATCCAGGAATCGGGCGAGTGACGGTCCCAGATCGGCTGGATTGTTGGCGGAGAAGAAACCGTCCGGGCGTCCGTCGCCATCCTGATCCCACTCCGCCGGTAGGTCGGGCTTCTTGTTGTCGTTGCTGTCCTTGAAGCTGCCGTACTTGGCGGCGTACCAGAGCGGCTCCTCCAGCAGACCCGCCGTGGAATCGCCGATGTTGTATGTGTAGCTGGTTGGATCGTCGCTCCTGTTGCAAGAGGCGCAACCGGGCACGGCGGATGGATCGGTATAGCTGAAGCCTTCAATCCCGGAGTGGACGTGGAAGCCGTCCTTCGTGGTTCCGCTGATGACGTATCCGAACCCAAGCGGATGGTCCGTGGACTCGGCATCGACTTTGGTGGTCACCCGGATGGTACTGGCCCCTACGTTCCAGCTCAGGGTACCCTTCATGTCCTGGTCGTAGTCGCCGCCCTGCTCGCTGTCCTCCCAGTTGACATAGGCCTTGCCGGTGCCGGCAGCCACGTCTTGTTCCAGGATCTTGAAGTCGACGATTGCGCAGTTCCCGTCGGGGTTGGGTTTAGTGTTTCGGCACGCGGGCAGTATGGACAGTACGCGCTCGCTCCCGGGGACCCGGATGCGGATGCGCGGCGCCGCCGGCAGGAGTGTGACCGCGCGCGTGGTGATGTTTTGGTCGCCCTCGCGGTCCGAGCGAATGTCTTGGGTGCGCGCCCAGTGGGCCAAGCCGCTCACCTGATAGCTGCCGTCGAGCCGGGGTGCACCGGGGCAGGCGCCTTCGACGCTGCCGAATGCGGTCACGGTCTTGCCCGTGCAAAGCTGATTGTTGTCCGTCCCGTTCTCGCCGACGAACCACGCATGCCCGGTGATCCCTTCGTCGACGCCGACCGCATCCGTCTGTGTCGTCGCGGTCACCGCCAGGTCATTGCTCAGGCCGTCGTTGTCATAGGATGGCTCGCTGGCGTTGAATACGATGATGTCGCAATGCGCACACCAATTCGCGCTGTCGATGGGGTCGGACCAGGAAGCGCTGGTCAGGCCGGGGATATAG
This sequence comes from Chromatiaceae bacterium, assembly GCA_041736365.1. Lineage (GTDB taxonomy): Bacteria > Pseudomonadota > Gammaproteobacteria > Chromatiales > Chromatiaceae > JBGSTR01. The sequence goes on from JBGSTR010000131.1 coordinate 7,829, forward strand.
CCGCTGTCCGTTGCCGCGAAGTTGGCGGTGGCGGATTTCCCGGCGTAGTAGCGCACCGCCTCCAGATACATCTCGCTCAGCGGATTGCCCCAGTTCGAGCAGTTGCCGTCGGTGAACGAGGAAAGGCCCCAGATGCAATTGTCGGTAGTGTTGTAGGTGCCGTCGCCAAAGTTGTAGCGGGCGATCCGCAGCCGATCGAGGGTCTTCACGATGCCGTCGACATCGGTGTAGGTGCCATCCGTGGTGACATTGACCTCGTCGCTGAAGGCCGACAGGTTCTTGCGCAACACACCACCGGACTTGTTCTTTTGATAGCTGCCGGTGATCAGGCCAAACTGCATCTCGTCCTTTTCGCCGTAATGGTGCAGCAGCCCGACGGGTTTTAGACTTCCAGACGGGTAGTTTTCACAGTCCTCGGAGCCGAGGAGCCCGGATTCGCATACCCGCACGCGCGCCACATACTCCTCCTCCCCGAGTCCGTCGTTGTCCTTATCGGGATCGCTGGTGTGCGACCCGGTGGTGTTGGTGCCGCTGGAGTCGTCCCCGTGCTCGTCGTCCCAGGTGCACTGCCAGCGCTCGTTCGCGGCCCAGTAGCGGAAGTCGCCCTTGACGACTCGGATCAACGGGGGATCGGTGACGTTCTGGGACTGACCATCATCGGCGTAGGTCGTGTTGCACAGGGTCAGCTCCGGACCGCGCGCCGAGTCGACCGTGGTCTGCTCGCCGGTAAACGGCGTCAGCTTCGGAATGTCCGAGCCGCGGTAGTACTTGGCGAAGCTGTGTGCGTCGGTGGGCAGAAAGGCGCGCTCCAGCACGGTGGTGTCGGTCGTGTCGGTGGAGCGGTAGCCGCCATAGAGCACCTTGCGGACGATATCCATTCGCGACATCGACGCCCAGTTCAGGAAATTGCCGCTCCAGGCCCCCTTTACCTCATTGCAGTAGCCCTTACCCACGCCCGTTTTGGGTGCTACCGCCTTGGGCTCGAACCGCTTCGCGTCGGCATCGTAGTCATAGCATTTCTGCGGGTCGAAGTAGCCGTAGTATTCGAATCCGTGTTTGTAGGAGACCTCCGGCCCGTCGTTATTCTCCTCGTCCAAGTCGTTCCAGTCCGTGTAGGCCTTGTAATAGAGCGCGTGATCGTTTGAGACCGCGAACAGCACCCGCGGCTTAACGACTTGGCTCACCGTCAGCGGGGTCTGTGCTACCTCGCACAGGCCCGATACGGGAATCAGCGCCGCCAACATGGCCGTGCCCAAAAACAGGTTCTTGCTTGATCCGTTCACCGATTCAGTTCCCCCGGGGCGGTGGAGCCCCTAACTTCGGACTTGCCCCGCTCTAGCGGCGAAAGGTTGCTTCCAGCGCGACGCGAGTCGTTGCGGACCCGCCGAAACCAAGTGCCTTGATTCGGTAGGTGGCACGATGCTCACGGTTGTAGTCGACACCAACCACCACGCTTTCTCCCCTCTCCACGCCCGGCTTCATCTGCTCGATGGTGTAGAGGGGTTGCTCGCTTACGCCATCCAGCTCGGACCCGTAGCGCAACGCATTGCCCTCGGTTAACGAGAGCGGGGCGGGAACGGCGCTGCCGACCCGATAAAAACCTGTGTGGGTGAAATTGGGCTCGGCGAGCTCCTCGAGTCGGCCCCCGCCCTCGCGCAGGGCCGCCTCCGCGGCTTGGAACGCGAGGTAGCGGTCCTGCAGATTGCCGGCCATACGCTCGTCGGTCTTGATCGCCTTCAGGCTCGTAAGGCTGATCGCCGTGAGCAGAAGCAGCAGCACCATGCCGACGATGAGCACGCTACCGCGCTCTTGGATGCGGGTTCGGGTCAAGAACAGGGGCGATTTCATTGGCTTCACGGGATGCTGTTGCGCAGCGCGACGACTGAGCCGAAGGTCTTGCGCACATGCCGGTCCGAGGGCGCGTAGGGTGTATCGAGCATGTCGCGCAGATCGAAGGACTGCCCCGCGTCGTCGCCGCGCACATTGTTCTCGCGCGAGCGGACGAGCAGGGCGAAGCGAACGCTGAGCACGTCGCGCCAGTGTACGGTGGTGGACGCGTCGATCTCGTCGGCGGTCAGGTAGTCGTCGACGATCAGCGTGTCGTCGGCCCCGGTCTCGACGCCGTAGAGGACTTGCAGGTTTTCGACGTCCGGCAGGATTACATCCTTGACATAAGGGTTCCCGGTCTCCGCCGCCGGGTCTCCCGGATAGCTGAGGCTCACGCGCATCAGTGTCGGCGGATCGCTGTCCCTGACGTAGTAGGCGTGCACGGCGAAACGAGTAACCGACGAGGTCGGCTCGTGGACCGAGTTGTTGCTCGACGTTCCGGAACAGTCCAAGTCGCCGAACAGGTCGCTGGTGCAGTTGCCGGGGCGAAGGCTCAAACCGTCACTATGGGTCACCGAATCAGTGTCTGTGCCCGTGACCTGAAACACCGACGTCTGGTCGCAGCTCGGACTCGCCACGACCAGGATCTCGCCCGTCTGAAATCCATGGTCGGACGATGTCAGGTCGAAGCTCGTCGCAGTGGCGCTTTGAACCGCGACCGGGTGCTCGGGATCGGGCATGGCTCGGCGGATGATGATGGCGTCGGTGCCGTCGAGCATGTCGTCAAAGCCATCGACGGAGGCGGGGACGGAGCCTTCGAAGCCCCGGACCGCGAAGCCCTCGGCACGGTCGATCTCGTATAGCCATTCCTCTCCGTGGGTGGCGTTGGCGATGTTGAGCGTGGAGCGCAGGTTGGTGAACCCGCGCCCCGGTCCGCCGCAGGAGAGATACCCGGCCATACGCAGATCCGCGGACAGGAAGTCCACCGCGAAACGCCCCTTCTCGTTCAGCCCGGCCAGGGCCTCGCTGACTCGGTTGGTCTGGCGGGTCCCGCTGTAGAGCTGCCCCATCGCGGCCATGATGACCAGGCCGAGCACCAGCGCCAGCATCAGCTCCACCATGCCGAAACCGCCGCTTGCCGGCCGCCGTCCGATGCCGAACGGCGCGTCTTTGCGATTGGCATTCACAGTTGAGTCACCAGGCAAATCTCTTGTGTCGAGGGTCCGAGGTTTCCGCCCAGACAGGAGGCGTGGTCTGCATCGGCGCTCGATGAGTCGCCCTCGGCGCGCGCATCGTCCCATTGCACGGCCACTCGGAAGAGGTCGCCCTCGCGCTCGATGCCAGCGAACCAGTCATTCAGGCCCAGTGCGTTCGCCTCCTGCCGCCATTCGCGCAGGCCGGTCGTGGCCGTGTCGGTTGGCGTGAAGTCGTTGTCGCGTGTGCAACCGCGATCACTGTTCGCGCAGATGCTCTCGTCGTCGTACGCGCCGCCAAGTGCGGTCGTCGGGCTACCGGGTGCGCCCCGATTCAGGCGCAGTCGATCGATCATGCCGTACGCGAGCTCGGTGGCCTGGGAGCGTTGCAGTGCACTCTCCGCCGCCCGCAGCGACAGGATTTGCAGGCTGGCGAGTCCCGTGAATGCGACCAGCGTCACCGCCGTGGTGATCAGCACCTCGACCAGGGTGAAGCCGCCGCAGCCGCGGTGCGTGCGTTGAGTGGACGCGCGCGCGCTCGGTAGCGGCTTTCGGGGCGCGTTCATGAGGAGCAGCCCGTCCCGCTGGCGGTGAGGTCCACCCGGCCCACGAAACCGAGCGTGAGCGTGCGCGACTCGCTGCTGTCGCAATACTCGAACGAGCCCCGTTGGCTCGGGAAGCCGCTGCTGTTGAAGGACACGCCGTCGGCTAATGAAGCCGCCGGCGTGAGCGAAAAGCGGGCGTTTTCGAACCGTGCCGCATAGACGATCGGCTCGGCGCTGTCGACGGCCAGATCGTTGTCGGTGTCGGCGAATACGATCCAGCCGGAGGTCCAGTCCGGGTTGTCCCCGACTAGGCAGTTCTTGCTGTCGGCCGAGGCACAGACCCGGATCGGAACGCCGCGGCGGGCCGCCTCGCTGCGCGCTTGGGTGAACGCGCTGTTCAGCTCCATCATCACCTGGCTGCGTTGCATGCGTTCCCTGACCCCCATGAAGCTCGGTACGCCGATGGTCAAGGTCAAGGCTGCGACACTGAGTGTGGTCATCAGCTCAACCAACGTGATGCCTCGAATTCCATTCAAGGTTTTCATTTCCCTGTCACCTAGCTGCGTCGCTTGTCGGCATCCTTGCTTCCGCTCGTCCGTGGCGGTCTGGAAGGTGCGCTTTTCTTTCTACCGTTTAGGATAACGACGGGCTTTCCGACCGCCGTGACTCCGGTCGCAAGTCCCTTGCCGCGGTGCGTCCGAGCTGCGTTACTTGCGCGTCGCAGCGGCTGTCAGGGACTTGCTCGAACCTAGGGAAGCATATGGCGTGCCACTAGCGGAGCTTAAAAGATGTATATAAAACAGTATGATGTGATCGCTCTGGTCGAGTCGAGTCCGAGCGGTGTGACGCAGGCCGTAAGAGTCGCGCGCGACGCGTTCGATTCGGTCACGTTTTTTCCAATCTCCTCACGAGTGCACCGATTGGTGCGCGTGCTGGCGAGCATCGCCTTTCTCTGGACGGGTGCGGCGTACGGCCAATGCGGCGGGGACTTTGCCGAGTGGCTGGACGGTGTGCGCATTGAGGCGAGCGCGCAGGGAGTCGGCGAGGCCGCAGTCAAGCTGCTCGACTCGGTGCGTCGCAGCGATAAGGTGCTGAAAATGGACGCCTCGCGGCAGGTGTTTGCACAGGATTGGTTGACCTTCGCCGGCCGGATGGTCAACGCTCACCGGCTGGCCGCGGGGAAATCGGTCTTACAGCGGTTCGCCGACTACTTCGAGCAGGCCCGGCAAAGGTTTGGCGTTCCGGCCCCGGTGATCGCGGCGCTATGGGGGCTCGAAACCGACTACGGGGTGGTACAGGGACAATTCCGAACTCTGGACGCGCTCGCTACGCTCGCTCACGACTGCCGCCGCCCGGAGCTCTTCCGGCCCCAACTACTCGACGCGCTGCGTCTGATCGACCATGGCCTGGTCGAGCCGAAGGATCTGGTAGGCGCTTGGGCCGGGGAGCTCGGGCAGATGCAGTGGCTGCCCTCGGATTACCTCGCCTTCGGAACCGATGGGGAGGGGGACGGCAGGGTGAACCTTAAACATAGCGAGCCGGACGTGATCGCTACCGCCGGCCGCTTTCTCGCTCACCTCGGGTGGCGCGCGGACGAGCCGTGGCTCGAGGAGGTGCGCGTTCCGGACGAGCTTCCCTGGCAGTGGATCGGCGTCGACATCTCGCTTCCGCTCTCGCAGTGGTCCGCATGGGGCGTGCGGACGGCCGGCGGTGAGCCGCTGCCGGTCGACGGGCCGCCCGCCTCATTGCTGTTGCCGATGGGACGCAAGGGTCCGGCCTTTCTCGCGTATCCAAACTTCGGGGTGTTCACGCGCTGGAATCAGTCACTGGTTTACGCGACTACGGCTGCCTACTTTGCTACTCGTCTGGCGGGGGCGCCGCGGGTAGAGTCGGGCGACCCCGAGCCGGGCCTGTCGATCACGCAGATGCTCCGCCTACAGCAGTTGCTTGCCGCGCGCGGGTACGATGTCGGAACGCTCGACGGCATTCTCGGAGCGCGCACGCGCCAGGCCGTAGCGCGTGAGCAACAGCGTCTGGGGTGGCCCGCGGACGCCTGGCCGACACCGGCGCTGCTGTCGCGGCTTGAGTCCAATGACGGCGGGGATGTAGCGATTCCTGCGCCGTCAACCCGGAATTTCTGAAGGGCCGGCGAGGCTGGGTACGTGTGACGCAGCGCCAAAAACACTTCATTGCATTGATTCCGTGCTGGAAACGGCATTGGCGTCCACGGCAGAATGCAGCGTCCGCGGCGCGCCCCCGCTTGAGTGCCGAAAGGCACAAACCGATCGATTGCAGCCGGAATTTGATCGGCTCGCTTCTGATCGCGGTCCGTAAAAGAGGGCCTAGAGCCGTTGAAGAGGCTGGGTCAGTCGTTACCGTGCGCGGGAAGCGCAAGCAATCCGCGTTTCCGAACGCGCCAACTCAGAGAACGAATCCTATGTCCAAATTTTTCCTGTTGTCGCTGTGCACGGCCTTGGCCGTGCTGGGGTCGGTCAATGTGGTTGCCGGCAACCCGTACGTGCTCGACCTCGGTGCGGTGCTGAAACAGCAGGTCGCCGCGAACGCGGGCCGCGGCGGCGGCGTATTCAGGGTTCAGCAGGGCGCGAACGATGTGCTCTGGCAGGGCGCCTCGGGTAATTGGGCCTACCAGAAGAGTCGCATCTGGGCGTTGAATACCTTCGAGATCGCGAGCATCACCAAGACCTTCACCGCCACGGTCATCATGCAACTACACGAGGACGACGGAAGCCCGGTGAGGCTCTGGACGCCGATCGGAAACCTGCTGCCGAGCGAGGTCGTCCGGCGTCTTTTGGTGATCAACGGGCATGACTATGGACCGGAGATTACGGTAGCCGAGCTACTGCAGCACACCTCGGGGCTGCCGGACTTTTGGGAATCGCGCCCCTTCCTTTCCGCGTTCGGTGCGAATCGGAACCGTTACTGGAAACCGGCGGAGATCATCCCGTATGTAAAGAAAATGGCGCCACTGGGTAGACCGTCGACTCAGTGGACCTACTCGGACACCAACTATGTTCTGCTCGGGTTGATCATCGAAGCGGTCACCGGCCAGCCGTTGGAAAAGGTGTTCCGAACACGCATCTTGGAGCCGCTCAACATGACGGAGACCTATTTCTCTTACCTCGAAAAGCCAACATCAAAGAGACGCGAATCACACCGTTACGAATATCGACAGGATCTCTTCGGACAGCCTCGCCAAAGCGCCGACTGGGCCAGTGGCGGGTTGGTCAGCAATGTCGAGGACCTGCAGAAATTCGTGCGTGCGCTGTTCACCGGGGCATTGTTCGCCCACCCGGAGACTTTGCAGCGGATGATGGTGACCGCCGGCTCAGGCGACGCCGAATATGGGCTCGGGCTGTTTCGAATCGACCTCGGCCCGGGGCTCGGTGACCTCTGGGGCCACGGCGGCTGGGGCAATTCGTTTATGTACTACTGGCCGCAGGAAGACATCGCCTTCACCGGTACGCTCAATCAGGTGAACAACACATGGGGGTCGCTGGTCGACGAGGCGATCGCGCAGTGGATACGAATCAGTCGTTAGGGAAGCCGATTCTCGTCCGGGCTAGGGGATGTCCCGGCAACTTTAGGGAGCTTACGCGCTTGAAGATGGAGCGGTTTGGGAGTCACGCGTTTCGGACCGCGAGCAGGACCGCTGCCGGGAAGGCATATGTTCAGCGTCGCTTTGGACGCGGGCGAAACGCTTGCGGGGCTGACGTGACTCAGACATTCAAGTAGCCCAACGAATCGACGTCGAAACGCTTGGGGGATAGGCCAAGACGGGCAAAGCCGTCGGGGCCTTCTGCGCAAACGTTTCCTTCCATCAGCATGCGTATCTGATCGCGCGTCACCGGGAACCACGGGTAGCGGTCCAGTAGGCTCGCAACGGTTCTCACCCCAAACGCCGGCGCGGGAAGCATCCACTTCCCGGAGCGGCCGGCGGCGGTGGCGATGGTTCGCAGGATTTCTTTCCAGCTCATATGGTCCGGGCCACAAAGGCTGTAGGTCTGACCGCGGCTTTGAGGATCCGCGAGAGCCTGAACGAACGCCTGAGCCACGTCTTCGACGGCTACGGGCGCGAGCTTGAATGCTCCGGCATCGATGGGGAGCAGTCCCGAGTAGAAGAGCGGAGCGGGGATCGGGCTGTCGATTAGGTCACGTTTTAGCTGGGTGCAGAATTCCATGTGCCCGCGCGGGTCGCCGAATATTACCGATGGCCGAAAGATCGTCCACTGCAACCCGGACGCCTTGAGTGCTTCTTCCGCCTGATACTTGGTGCGCTGATAGGGTGTGCCGTCCGGGCGCACGCCGTTGGCGCTCATCAGGAGCATGCGATCGACGCCGTGGGTAAGGGCCGCCGCGATCGTATCGTCCACGCCCACTCGCTGCAGCGCATCGAAGGTCACGCCGGCGGGCGGGTTCTCTCGCAGTATCCCGATCAGGTAGATCGCTGCCTCGCTGTCGGCAAGGCAATCGCTCAGCGCTCCGTGATCGCCGACCTCGCCGTTGACGATCTCCGCGGTTGGCGGTAATTCTGCCGCCGAGCGTCCCGGGCGAACCAGTAGTCGAGGTTGGTGGCCCGCATCCACAAGGGCTTGCACCAGGTGCACCCCGACATACCCAGTCCCGCCGATTATCGCCACCCGCATCGATCTACTCCCGACGAATCCGCACTCAGCCTAGCCCAAAAAGTTTTGGGGGCCGAAGCCCCCGTCATGCCGTTAGCCTTCGTCGATACCCTCGGTCGTAGGGTTGTTGATTATGGCGTGAACTCGGCTGTCGGGGCAGTAGGATTCCAGGATCTCTTCGTTTTCGGCCATCGTATTCTCCGGTGCTTGCTTGTTAAGACCTAGCAATCCGCTAGGTAATCCGATTATGGGATCGGACGGGGAACTGTCAAGCTTGTCTGTTCATAGAATAATTTTATAGCCTTGTATCGAAGGCCGCCACCGTCCGCGAACCTCGGACTTCCCGCCCTACCGTGAGTCCCGGGGGTGACCTCAGGCGTCACTTGCGGACGAGCGGTGCCGAAAACCGACATCGCGAATGCCTCGCCTGGGGCGAATCGCGGCGATATTTGAGCAGGCCATCACGGGATTCAGGTCTTTTGCGGTAGGCACGGGGTTTGCTTGTTGAGGTTGTCGAGAGCGGAAACTTCAGCAGGAGAACTAGGATGGCGACCGTAGCGGAGTCCATGCGTTTCAACCATTACCGGCTGGGCGGCGGAGAGGACCTGAACGCGAGAGTCGGGGCGGCTCCCGGCTCCCCGCGCCTCCAGCTCTTCGTCGAGCGGCGACGCGCTCCGGTGGCCCCGCTGGTAGCCGTTCCTCAGGTGCCGACGCCCGTGTCGACGGTACGGACGTCCGAGGAGCCGGTTACGGGTGAAGTCGCTCGCGAGCCTGTCGACGAGGAAATGCTGGCGCGTTTCATTCGTACGGTGGCGCGTTACGCCGCGGCGGGTTCCAAAGGGCACCAGCGGGCCTATCTGCATGCCACCCTGCGCCGACTCTCGGTGTTTGCCGACGATGAGCGGGTGCGGCTTACGGACCCGGAACGAGTTGCCGCCGCTCTTGAGGAGTACCGTCCTTTATTGCAGGAGCGCCAGATCAAGGTCCTGGAAAACTGGTTGAAGGATTGAGTCCGATCGCGGCACCGCGCCGGTTGAATTCAACCGGCGCGGTGCGAAAAAGCATTGTCCATTGCGCCCCGAGCGCCGGCACCCATGAGCGGTCTCGCTGCTGGCTCAAGCGCCGCCATTGTTTGATGCCGGGGGACCTCCCGAATAGGCCGCCCCGGCCCCGCCCGCGCTGCGACACGCCACGTTCCGCCCCACGCATTGGGCTCTCAAACCTACGCTCGCCGGCCGCCTAAGTGTGCTCCGCGAAGGCGTCTTCGCGGCGCATCGCCAGAGAAATGTGGTCATCGGCTTCATAGGGAGTCGATGATTCGTGACGTTTCCCCGGACCAAGAATGGCCCGGCATCGTTCAACCAAGAAAGAGCAGTTGGACGGCCGTCAGGGTGCGTCCCGAGTTGCTGCTGAACTTCAAGAACCTCAGATGCTTACATGTAAGACGAAGCGGTCAACTGCTCTTTCTAGGTTCAAGCGCCGAAAGCGACAAGAAGATGGAGCGGTCCGGGAGTCGCGCCTCTCGGACCGCGCGCTGATCAAACGCCGGGAAGGCATTTGATCAGCGTATCCATAGGCGCATGAGCGACGCGCGTTCGTGGACCGAAACGACCGAAACTGGGGATTGGGAAACCGCGAGTGGCGATCGCGAGCGGATCCTGTGCCGGGAGGGCATGGATCCGCGTTGTGTTAGCGGGCTCCGGTGACGACTACCTGAACCCATGGGAAGGCGGAGCGGATGTCCGCCGCGATGGTTGCGGCGGTGTCCTCCCGCAAGTGTGTCAACAGCACCGTTGCGCCGTCGGACTTTCTGAACGAGACGCTAAAGCGCGCGGGAGCCGCGGATGTATCCGCGGCTCCGACGGCACGTCCACAGTGAGATTGCGGACCAAGCGGTTTGGGCTCGGCCGGGTTGGGATTCATGAGTTCCATTGGGTTACTTCTTTACTGCTTGGGGTGCGGCCATCCTTGGCCAGTGGCGGTTCCTTCGCCTGCTCGGTGTCCTGATCTGAAATTGCCGCTTTAGCCGATCCCTAGCTGTGGCCCTTGGGCGTCGTTGCCGCCGTCGCGCCGCGACTCTAACTACGTTCCACCGATGTCCTTTTTCTCCCTCGCCTGTTACTAAGCAGCAACCGTGCCACTTAAAAAAGACAGTAGAAACAATCGGTAGAGATTATCCTACGCGACATCTCCGCGTCGGCGTCCACCCGGGACGTCAGCAAGTGACAACCCGCGGCAGCCTCAGCCGTCCGGCGAGGTGCCGCCGGGCCACGATGGTGCTTCCGCCGTGCATCAGGTTCGTGCTCGGTAGCGGAGATCCAGGGTATACGGGTGCTCGCCGGCCGGTTCTTCGGGGGGTGCGTCGATCCTCCCGGGGGTGTGGCCCATCACCCGGAAGCGCGAGATCCGCCGACTCTCGGCCTCGTAGGCGTTCACCGGGAAGGTCTCGTAGCTTCTGCCGCCGGGGTGGACCACATGGTAGGTGCACCCGCCGAGGCTACGCCGATTCCAGGTGTCGACCACCTCGAACAGCAGCGGACCGTGAGTAGGAATGGTGGGATGCAGTCCCGATGGCGGATTCCATGCCTTGAAACGCACACCGGCGACGAATTCGGCCTTGCGTCCAGTCGGTCGCAACGGCACGCGCCGGCCGTTGCAGGCGAGCACGTGACGATCACCGGTCATACCGTTGACCTTGACCTGCACGCGCTCGACCGAAGAGTCGACGAAGCGAGCCGTGCCGAGTGCGGTCACCTCCTCGCCCAGCACGTGCCAGGGCTCGATGGCCGCGCGCAGCTCCATGTCGATACCCCCCTCGGTGACCAGGTCGCCGTAGTGAGGGAACCGGAACTCGAAGAAGGGGTCGTACCAATCCGGCTCGAACGGGTAGCCCGCGCGCTGGAGGTCGCCGATGACATCGTCGAAGTCCTGGCGGACGAAGTGCGGCAGCAGGAAACGATCGTGTAGCTCGGTTCCCCAGCGCACCGGCTCGCGGGTATAGGGCTCGTTCCAGAAGCGGGCCACCAGGGTGCGCAGCAGCAGCATCTGCGCAAGGCTCATGCGGCCGTGGGGCGGCATTTCGAAGGCGCGGAATTCGACCAGGCCCTGGCGGCCGGAGGCGGAGTCCGGCGAGTACAGCTTGTCGATACAGAACTCGGTGCGGTGGGTATTGCCGGTGACGTCGGTCAGCAGGTTCCGCAGGACCCGATCCACCAGCCACGGCTGCGGGACTTGCCCCGGCGGCATCTGCTGGAAGGCGATGGCGAGCTCGTAGAGCCGGTCGTCGCGGGCCTCGTCAACCCGCGGGGCCTGACTGGTCGGGCCGATGAACATCCCCGAGAACAGATACGACAGGCTCGGGTGGTGTTGCCAGTAGCTGATGAGGCTCTGCACCAGATCCGGTTTGCGCAGCAGCGGGCTGTCGGCCGGGGTGGGGCCGCCCAGGGTCACGTGGTTGCCGCCGCCGGTGCCGGTGTGGCGACCGTCGAGCATGAATTTCTCCGTCCCCAGCCGCGACAGGCGCGCCTCTTCGTAGAGCACCGTGGTGTCCGACACCATCTGATCCCAGCTCTCCGCCGGGTGGATATTGACCTCGATTACGCCGGGGTCGGGCGTGACTGCAAGCTTCTGCAGCCGGTGGTCGCGCGGGGGCTCGTAGCCTTCGATGACGACGGGCATGCCCAGCGTCTCGGCGGTTCTTTCGATATTCGCCACCAGGTCCAGCCAGTGCTCCAGGTGGGTCAGGGGCGGCATGAATACATACAGCCGGCCGTCGCGCGGCTCGACGCAGATGGCCGTGCGCACCAGGCCGCCGCTCGCCCCGTCCGGCAAAGCGGTTTGGGC
>JBGSTR010000331.1:0-2304 GCA_041736365.1 Chromatiaceae bacterium
GGATCCCGCCGTCGCGCCATTGCAGGACCGCGCCGTCCGAGTCCATCCACCGGGCAGCCACCACCAAGCCCGATGCGGAATAGGCGGACCAAGCCGAGCCGCTGGTGTTTTTCACGCCAACCCTGATTCGGGTCGGGACACCGGCCACCAGGAGAGTCGGCGCAGCTTCGACCTGCAAGGCCGCACGGTAGCCGTTCGCCGGGATAAACACCGGTGCATGCGGCGCCGCCCGGCGCATGTGCAGCTTCAGCGCTCCGGCTAGCGACCCGATGTTCCGGTCGTCGAAGAACTGCCCGTGGGCGCCGGAAATCAGGTCCACCCGATAGTCGCGGAAGCTCCTGCGCCAGGCCACCTCCGGATGGCGGTAACGCAGCCAGGGGTAGGCCGCTTGGCTTTCGCGTCCGAACAGGAGCAGCACCTTGCCCGCATAGGGCTGCGGCAAGAAAGACCACTCCATGAGCACCAGCAAAGGAATCGGCCGCCGCCTTCGCGCCAGATGCTGGGCGAGGGCCAGCGCGATCACCGCGCCCTGACAGTTGCCGCCGACGAACAAAGGACCATCCGGGTACAGAGACTCGATCTCCCGCGCGTAGCACAGGGCGAAGGCCTGGACCTCATCTTCGGCGTAGTCGATCAGCTCGCTTCCCGAGCGCATGCCGAATACCGGCGTATCCGCGTCCAGATGGCCGGCGAGCCGGGACAACTCCTCGCTCGACTGGCAGACCCACGCCAAAGGGACACCACCCGCGCACGGGTTGAGCACGGACACCAGGCCGCGCGGCGCCCGGCGCTCGCCGCACCAGGCGCCGACGAATCCGAGCAGCTTGCGATGGAGTCTCTCCGGCATCGGCCAATGCGCGACGGCACCGGCATTCCCCTCCGGCGCCGGCGGGTGCAAGGAGCGCAGGAGGGTGCCCAGCCGCGGATCGCCGAAGAACGGCTCGGTCGCGACGACCAGCCCCAGCGCTTGCTCTATGCGCCCGAACAGCTCGGCCGCCACCAACGAGCATCCGCCGTGGTCGAAGAAGTCGTCTCCGAATTGCGGGGTGCCGTCGTAGCTCAGCGCCTCCGCCCAGATGCGTTTCACCGTTTCGGCCACCGGGGCGTCTCCGGGGGCGAGACCGCCGGCTTGCCGTTCGGACGCCGGGTCCTGCGCCAGGCAGCGCAGCTCGCCCTTCAGGAATTGCTCGCCGAGCAGGGCGCGGCGAGTCTTGCCGGCCCCCGTGCGCAGGATCTGGTCCGGCCACAACCCGACCGCGTCCCGCACGGGTACGCCCGGATCGCGCCCCAGAGCGATCCGGATCTTGCGCGCGATACCCCCAACGACGGCGGGCGTCCGGTCGCTCGGCTCGAAGAAGACCGCCAAGCTCTCCGTTGCGTCACCCGGCGGGTGGATCGCGCAGGCGGCGAGGTCCACCACCTCGTCGGCGAGCACCTCGAGCAACCGGGTCTCGATGTCGATCAAAGAGAAGTTCTTGGCATTGACGATAACGACGTCCTTGACGCGGTCGGTCACGAACAGCGCGCCGCGCTCCAAGTAGCCGAGGTCGCCGGTGCGCAGCCAGCCGTCGGGGGTGAAGCTCGACGCGGTGAGATCGGGCCGGCCGACGTAGCCGGCAAACATCCGCGTCGGCGCCCGGACCTGAAGATGACCCGTTTGCCCCTCGTCGAGGATGCGGTCGTCCTCACCGACGATGCGCACGCCGACGCCCGCGACCGGCGGACCCAGCGAGCACCTTGACGAGGCATCCGCCCCGGCGGAAAAGCGCAATGGCGTATCGCCGCCCGCGACCGGGCCGGTCTCGGTCATTCCATAGCCTGGAAACACGATGTCCCGGGAAGCGCCGTGGCGCGACAGCAGATCTGCCAACGCACGCATCACCGGATGGACGACGGTCTCCCCGCCCACGGTCACGCGCTCCAGGCTGCCGAGGTCCCAACACCGGTCGGTGTTGGCGGCCGCAGCGACGATCAGGCGCGCGAGGTAGGAGGTCGAAGGCAGATAGGCGATGCGAAACCGCTCTACCGCGTCGAGCAGCGCCAGGGGGGAGGCCAGCACAGATTCGGTCGGTAAATAGACGTACTCGCGAAAGCGTGCGCTCACGCAATGCAAACCGGTAACGCTGTCGAGCGAGAACCAGCCGGAGCCCACGATGAGGCGCCGACCGCTCCCGCCGGGCGGCGGCGGGAACATCCGCTCGGTTAGCGCACCGCGGGGGAGAGCGACCAGTTTGGGGTCCGCGGTGGTGCCCGATGAAGCGAGGATGCAAGCAATCGAATCCGCGGCGACGGGCCCACGCCGCG
>JBGSTR010000138.1:0-7329 GCA_041736365.1 Chromatiaceae bacterium
GAGCGGGGCCGAAGAGGTGGTGGTCGCCACCGACGACCAACGCATCGCCGATGCGTGCGCCGGCTTCGGTGCCGACGCCGAGCTGACCGGAACCGCCCATCGCAGCGGCTCCGAGCGCATCGCCGAGGTAATCCGGCTACGCGCTTGGTCGGACGACGACATCATCGTCAATCTTCAGGGCGACGAGCCCTGCATGCCGCCGCGACTGCTCGACCAAGTGGCATCCAACCTGGCGGCACGTCCCGATCTCGGCATGGCGACGCTGGCCTATCCGATCGGCGACAGCGAAACCCTGTTCGATCCCCATACGGTGAAGGTGGTGGTCGACGCGCAGGGCTTCGCGCTGTATTTCTCGCGGGCGCCGATCCCATGGCACCGGGACGAGTTTCTCGGACGTCGGGCAGAGTTGCCCAAGTCGGTCCAGTTTCTGCGCCATATCGGGCTCTATGCCTATCGCGCGGCCTTCCTGAAGCGCTACGTGGGCTGGGAGCCCGCGACGCTCGAGGTGGCGGAGTCCCTGGAGCAGCTGCGCGTGCTGTGGCACGGCGAGCGGATCCATGTGGGCGTTGCGTGCGAGGTGCCGGGTCCGGGGGTCGATACCGCGAAGGATCTGGCCGAGGTTGCGCGAATTATCGAGGCCATGTGACAGCCGCGATCGAGTCCCGTGCGATATCCACTACTGCGTCATCGCGATCCTCGCTTCAGCGCGCGGTGACGGCTTCGAGATCCGCAAGCAAGTCGTCGATTTGCGCGGAGGGTAGGTCCCGAGAACCGTCGAAGATTGCGATCTGCAGGAGCTCGTTGGCTCGGTAGCTGGGGCGACCGTACTGATCGGCGAGGATCAGGGGCTCACGGTCTTCGCACTCCAGCACCAGAATCCCCTCGGCGGGCAATAGATCGACGAGGCGGCAGTTGCCTCCGCGGTGCCGGCAACGACTTCCCAAGAGTGCGCGCAGGCGGGCGATCAAGGTCTCTTCGTTCACGTTCAAGCCTCGCTTGGTTGTTGCTCGCGCAGGGTGAGCGGTGGCTCGACAAACCGCGCTCCACGATACGCAACTTGTGTCCTCGCGTATCCGATTACGAGTAACATTGGGCGCGTCTCGATCGCGCCGGGCCCGGGCGTTTCATTGGATCGCTACTGCGCTTGGCTCGTGCTCACTCGAGCAGGCAGGGCGATCCCTTGTTGAATGGCTCGATCCATGCCCGAATGCCGGCGCAATCGCGGAAGAAAAGCGAGGACAGGGAAACCCTTCACGAGCCGGCTGGTCCCCGCGGGGCGCAGCCTCACATCACAAGAATTAGTAGAGGAACCATGCTTAAACACTCACTCCAGGCGTGCGCCATGCTGGCGCTGTGCGTTGCCGTGCCCCAAACCACGCAAGCCGGCGGTTTTGGGGGCGGGTCGGGCGGACCTTCGGCGTCCGGGTACCCGGGCGGGGGATATGGCAGTGATCCTGCGACCCGATCACCCAGCGGCACGCGGCCGCCGTCGCTTGGCTACGACTCCCGGCAGGGTGGCGCGCAGCCCGGTTATGGCTCCCAGGGCGGCTATGGCTCCCAGGGTGCCTATGGACCCCAGGGCGGTTACGGCTCCCAGGGGGCCTACGGACCGCAGGGCGGCTACGGACCTCAGGGCGGTTACGGACCCCAGAGTGGCTACGGACCTCAGGGCGGTTACGGACCCCAGAGTGGCTACGGCTCCCAAGGTGGTTACGGCTCCCAAGGTGGTTACGGACCTCAGGGCGGTTTCGCGCCCGAAGGTGGTTTCGCGCCTCAGGGCGGTTATGCCCCCGACGGTGGCGCCTATGGACCCCCGGGCGCCTACGGTCGCCCTGGTTATGGCCAAGGCTCTGGATACGATCAGGGCTATGATCCCGGTTACGGCGATGATCGCGGCCGATCCCGCGACACGGGCGGCAGCAACTTCAACCCAATGAAGATGATGCCGAATCCCATGCAGGTGTTCGGCGGAAAGAACCGCGACTGATCGGTTATCGCTAGAGGCGACGCTGATCAACCGACTTCCCGGCATTCGATCCGCTCGCGGTCCGAGAGGAGCGACTCTCGGACCGCTCCATGGTGAAGCGCATGAGATGCGTGAAACTGCCGGGCCGACCCTTGCCCGGACGGGAAACGCAATAAAGCAGCGTTCGCTCAACCGGTTCCGCCGGCGCCCGCCACCAGCGGGAGTCCCCGCGGGGTATCCCACGGTCTAAGGCGGTGCGCCAAGCTGTCCGGCGCGAAGCCCACATATTGATTTTGGTAGTACTCGTATGGATCTAACTGAACACATCGAGGTGGATTTCCCCGGCGGGCAAAGAGTAGACGCCAGGCTCGGAACGTTCCTGATCGAGACCGACCAGACGATCGAGGCGGGGGGGCAGGGTTCGGCGCCCGCGCCGTTCCAGCTCTTTCTCGCCTCGATTGCGACCTGCGCCGGGATATTCGCGTTGAAGTTCTGTCAAACGCGGAACATTCCGGTCGAAGGTCTTGCGCTTAGCCTGGATTGGCAAGGCCACAAGAGCGATCCGAGCGCCGCCCGTGCGGTGCTCCGGTTGAGGCTGCCGAATGGATTCCCGGAGAAATACCGAGCCGGGATCGTCAAGGCGATGGACCTGTGCGCCGTGAAGCGCACGATTCAGCAGCCACCCCAGTTCGTCACCGAGCTCGTCGACGATTAGGGAAACGCCGGCTCGGGAGGTCGCGGCAGGCTCAAGCGCCGCAAGCGCTTGAGCATGCAACGACCCGCAAGTCGCCCGTCTCGGAGCGAGAGCGTCTCCTCGGTGATTTCGAGGCTACGCCGAGCTCCATAAAAAAGCCCCGCTAAGGCGGGGCGAAATTCACCACTGAGGAGGTCAGAGAACGAGAGCGGCATGAATGAACCAGTCTCGCTTAGTAATAGGCAGTCTTCGTGCCAGTCTTGATTTTGAGGCCGATGTCGAGAACAATCAATGGCCTGGGCGAGTTTCAACAAATGAATGCCACGCCGCGGAGACGGGGTTGGTGCGCCTTTCTGGCACCAACGTCGCGCGCGCGCACCAAAGCGGTGCCGAATAGCTCCCACCGCGTGGGCGCGGGCTTGGCGGGTGCGCTTCTGTGGTTTGCCGGATACGCCGTTGCGGACGGGACCTCGGCGGCCGCCGGCGCACTCGGCGCGCAGAATCAGCGCGCCGCCGAAGGTTGGCTTCGACTTGAGCAGGATCAGCGTACCGCCCGACAGCGCTTGCCGCGGCCCTCCCCCCGTGAGTCCGCGCAACAGCGGGCGTTGGAACAACAGCAGGACTTGGACTACCGGGCGACACTCCAGGAGCAGCGCCGCGACCTACAGACATTGCAGAGGGAGCAACGAATCCGACACTCGGTGCCTCCAGCCGGGAGCGCCAACGCGCGGTTTCAGATTCAGTCGATGCAGCAGTCGCGGGCGTTGCAACAGCAGCGCATCAATCGCGGGTACGGTCCCGGCTTCAGATAGTCGTCGCGGCAACGCCGCGGTGGCCCAGAGCCAGGCAGTGTCTTTCAAAGGTCCTCGGCAGTCCTTGCTATCATCCGCGCAGGTCCAAACGCAGCTTGGGAAACCACGATGACAAAATCGCCCGAGGTCAAGGTGCTCTTTGTGTGCATGGGCAACATTTGCCGCTCGCCCACGGCGCATGGGGTGTTTCGCCGGCTCGTCATCGAACGGGGGCTAACATCAATAGTCGAGGTTGATTCGGCGGGCACTCACGACTACCACGTCGGCTCGCCGCCGGACGCGCGGGCGCGGCAGACCGCCTTGGAGCGCGGGATCGATATCGCCGATTTACGTGCGCGGCGAGTCGAACCGGAGGATTTCATCCGTTTCGACTACGTGCTCGCCATGGACCGCGAGAACTACGCGAGTCTAAAGCGTGTTTGTCCGCGCGGCATGGAGCCCAAGTTGATGCTGTTCATGGATTTCGCACCGGATTTTCGGGTGCGAGACGTACCCGATCCCTACTACGGCGGACAGCGAGGTTTCGACCAGGTGTTCGACATGGTAGAGGCGGCGTCCAGGGGCTTGCTGGCAGACCTCAGCGCACGCTTCCTCTAGCGCCGCAAAGCATGTGAGCCGAAGCCGGCATGCGTGCCCATCGCCCGGCCTTTGTCGATCGAATCAAGGCCAGGCGAGGATCAACGCCCCGGCAACGATCAGCACCCCGCCAACCGCCACCTTGACCGTCAGTGCCTCGCCCAGGAACACAACCGCCAGCACGATGGCGAAGACGACGCTCAATTTGTCGATGGGCGCCACGAGCGAGGCAGGCGCCAATTGAAGAGCGCGGTAATAAAGCAGCCAGGATCCTCCGGTCGCCAGACCGGAAAGGACCAAAAAGGTGATCGGGCGCAAGCCAAGATGCTCGGGTAGCCGCCACTCGTCACGATAGCCGACAATGGCCGCGGTCATCGCCAGGATGACCAGGGTTCGGATCAGGGTCGCCAGGTTGGAGTTGAGTCCCTCCACGCCGAGCTTGCCGAAGATGGCGGTCAGGCCCGCGAAGAACGCCGAGCCGAGCGCGAACCACTGCCAGGACATGATCGACTCCCATCTCCCGGATTCCGAAGGAGCTTAACGCGCGATCATCGAAACGTCAGTGACGTCGCCCGGCGACCAGGGAGTCCCGGCTCACGACTCGGAGACGTGTCGCCGAAAGCTGTTTCGCTGGTTCAAAGAGGCGCGTCGATCCGCGGACCGCACGCGCCTTCCGGCCCACGGAGGTTTCGGCGTTAGCGATTATTGCTGCGCAGCCGCCATTGGAAATGGCTGAGGAGGCGCGAGCGGACCTTCTTCTCCTTGTGCTGCGCGGCCGCGGCTAGCCGTCGCTCGGCGACGCCCATCAGGGTGTCCTGGGCCCCCATTGCGTGCTCGTCGGCCGGGATTCGCTGGGTGTAGTTGCCGTCGGAATCCATGTCCCAAGCCGAGCGCGTGTCCGCGAGCTGGACATCGAGGATCAGGCGCAGCTCCTGGCGCAGCTCCGGATTTTCCACCGGGGCATGGACCTCGACCCGGGCGTCGAGATTGCGGCGCATCATATCGGCGGAGCCGATGTAATATTCCTCCTCGCCGCCGTTGTGGAAATAGATGATCCGGCCGTGCTCGAGGAAGCGCCCGACGATGCCGACCACGCGCGCGCTCTCGCTGATACCCGGAAGCCCCGGCCGGAAGCGGCAGGTATCGCGGATGATCAGGTCCACCTTCACACCCGCCTGACTGGCCCGGTACAACGCGCGGGTGATTTCGGCATCCTCCAGCGCGTTCATTTTCATCTGGATTAGGCCGTTGCCACTGCGCTGCTGATGCTCGATCTCGCGGTTGATCTTTTCAATGATCCCGCGCTTGAGGTTGTAGGGCGCCGCGAGAATCTTGCGGTAGCTCGGCGGGGGCGAGTAGCCCGTGAGGTAATTGAACAGCTCGGTGAGGTCTTGGCCGATCTCCTCGTCGCAGCCGAGCATGCCCAGATCCGTGTAGAGCTTAGCCGTGCCGGAGTGATAGTTGCCGGTTCCGATGTGGTAGTAGCGACGAAGCTGGGCGTAGTCGCGCCGAATCACGAAGATCAGCTTGCTGTGGGTCTTGAGCCCCAGGACGCCGTAGTTGACGTGGATGCCCTCGGCCTCGAGGCGGCGGGCCCAGCCGATATTCGCCGCCTCGTCGAAGCGCGCTTGCAGCTCCACGAGCACCGCGACCTGCTTACCGTTGCGCGCGGCCTTGATCAGCGAGTCGAGGATCGCCCCGGCAGAGGTGCGATAGAGCGTCATCTTGATCGCCAGCACCTTTGGGTCTTCCGCCGCGGTGCGCAGAAAGCGCTCCACCGAGGTGCTGAAAGGCTGGTACGGGTGCTGCAGCAGGATCGGGCCGTTCTCGCGGATGATGTGGAAAATATTGCGGCGATCCTTGGCGAGCAGCGGGTGGTCGACCGGCCGATGCGGCTTATCGTGCAGCTCCGGGATGTCGATGCCGGCCACCTCGAAAAGGTCGCGCAGCCCCATCATGCCCTCGATCTCGAAGACGTCTTCTTCCTCGTTGAGCCCCAGCTCCGCGGCCAGCATGCCGCGATGGACCGCATCCATGCCCTTCTGGACCTCAAGGCGGACGATAGGCGCAAAGTGGCGCTCGCGCAGCTCCGTCTCGATCATCTCCAGCAGATCGCTGGCCGCCTCGGCATCGGGCTCGACGATCGCGTTGCGGGTGACCCGGAACAGCTCGCAGGAGTCGATTTCCATCCCCGGGAACAGCATGTCGAGGTTCTCGACGATCAAGTCTTCGAGGGTGACGAAGGTATGGTCGCCGTCGACGGCGATTAGGCGCTTGGAGACGTCCTTGCTCACCGGCACCTTGACGCGCGCCATGTAGCTTTCGTTGCCGCCGGGGTAGCGCAGGGTAACCAACAGGTTCAGCGCCAGGTTCGAAATGAACGGGAACGGGTGGGCCGGATCCATGGCCAGCGGCGTCAGCATCGGGAAGATATTGGCGCGGAAGTGCTCGCGCAGCTTCTCGCGCGCCTTTGCCGGAAGCTTCTCGATCTTGACGATGCGGATGTCCCGCTCGGCCAAGAGCTTGATCAGGTTGTCGAAGATCCGCTTCTGGTCGAGCTGGATCTTGCGCACCTCGGACAGACACTCTTTGAGCTGCTGGACCGGGTTGCGCCCATCGACGCTTAGGGTGTGAACGCCAGCGGCAATCTGCTGTTTCAGCCCGCCGATGCGCTTCATGAAGAACTCGTCCAGATTGTTGCTGACGATGGCCAGGAACTTCACGCGCTCCAGCAGCGGGGTACGCGGGTCTTCGGCCTCGTGGAGCACGCGCCGGTTGAACGCCAGCCAGGTAACCTCCCGGTTCAGATACAGCGCGGGGTCGTCGAAATCCACTTGCGGGACCACGGGCGCGACATCCGCCACGGCGTCGATCTCGTCCTCCGCGTCGGATTCGATCTCGGCTTCGATCTCGGCTTCGATTTCTTTCTTGAGTGCTTTCTTGGCTTGCGTTTCGGTCATGGTGCGCTCCCCCGTGGAACAATCTGTGGTTGGCCGTCGGACAACCGCCGCATTCTAGCAGTCGCGGGGGATTCCGTTTGAGGGTTTGGCGCCGTGCCCGAGGCTGCGGCGAAGGTCGGTGATCCAGTGCGCGGATCGGCGACGGACCAGCGCCGTGTCGCAAGCTGGCGCTCTGGATGGAGGAATCGTGTGGACCGCAATCCGTTTCGTCGCTTTTTGGACCGTCTCGACGAGACTCGCCTCGAATCCGGTCGATCCGGGTTGGAGCAGGCCGCGTTGCGGCGCCTCGGAGCGGGCGCGCATGGCGACCTGCCGCGCTGG
>JBGSTR010000431.1:0-7327 GCA_041736365.1 Chromatiaceae bacterium
AGCGCTCCGCCGTCCATTTCGGGTTCGGCCCTTGCTCGCGGATGCGCTGCGGGGCCTCCGCCGCCGCGGTGATGTGCCCGTAGCGCCGGGAGACCTCGTCGAAAGGCGAGCGCAGGGGGCCGCGAGGCTCGAAGGGATTGCGCTCCGGCGCGGTGTCGAGCTCGGATTCGGGCACATAGGGCAGGGCGTCCAGCGGCAGGCGCAGACCCATGGGCGAGTCGCCGGGAATCAGGAACAGTCGGCCGTCGCGGAAGGTCCAGCTCCCGCTGATCCAATTGCCGTCGGCATCCGACCCCCACCAGCGCAGCGGCAGCAAGTATCCCGCGGCCTCTCCCAGACCCTGTTGGAACAGACGCGCCAAACGCTTGCGCTCGTTCGGGTCCTTGAGCTTGCTGTCGAGTGGGTCGACATTCGCCGGCAGTCGCGCCTCCTTCCACAGGTAGTAGAAGGCGTCCTCGTAGGCCGTCAGGGCGTGGTCGGGCTCAACCTCGAGGTGCTCCGCCAGGGCGCGGACAAAGGCCTCGGCTTCAGTCGGCCCGAGGCTGGAAGCCGCGCGCTCGTCGGCCAGCAGGGCGGGATCGTGCCACACAGGCTCGCCGTCATTGCGCCAGTAGCAGGAGAGTGCCCAGCGCGGGAGCTGCTCGCCCGGATACCACTTTCCCTGCCCGATATGCAGCAACCCGCCCGGGGCGAAGCGGCCCTGGAGACGGCGCAGCAGGTCTTCCGCCAGGAGCTTCTTGGTCGGGCCGAGCGCGGCGGTATTCCATTCATCGCCTTCCATGTCGTCGATCGACACGAAGGTGGGCTCGCCCCCCATGGTGAGACGTACATCATGACTTGCCAGATCCCGATCGACCCGATGACCGAGGTCTTGGATCGCCTGCCACTGCTCCTCGGTGTAGGGCTTGGTGACCCGCGGGTCCTCGTGGATGCGCTCGATCTGGTTGTGGAAGTACAGATCCACCTCGCACTTCTCGGTCGCACCGGTAATCGGGGCCGCGCTCACCGGATCGGGCGTGCACGCCAAGGGGATATGTCCCTCGCCGGCGAACAGGCCCGATGTCGGGTCCAAACCGATCCAACCGGCCCCGGGCACATAGACCTCGGCCCAGGCATGCAGATCGGTGAAATCCCGCTCCGGACCGCTCGGTCCATCCAGCGACTTGACGTCAGCCGTAAGCTGGACCAGATAGCCCGAGACGAAGCGCGCCGCCAGCCCGAGATGGCGCAGGATCTGCACCAACAGCCATCCGGTGTCGCGGCAGGATCCGCGGCCCAGCGACAGCGTCTCCTCGCAGGTCTGAACGCCCGGCTCCATGCGCACGACGTAGCCGATGTCGCGCTGCAGCTTCGCGTTGAGATCGACCAGAAAGTAAACGGTCTCCCGCGGCGTGCGATCCACGCTGGCCAGCCATTCGCGAAGCCGTGCCCCATCCTCCTTCAGCTCCAGGTAGGGGGCCAGCTCCTTGATGAGCTGGGGCTCGTACTTGAACGGAAATTCGTAGGCGTATTCTTCCAGGAAGAAGTCGAACGGGTTGATGGTGATCATCTCGGCGATCACGTCCACTTCCACCGTCAGCTTGCGCGCCTTCTCCTGGAAAACCAGGCGGGCAAGGTAGTTTCCAAAGGGGTCTTGCTGCCAGTTGATGAAGTGCTCTTCCGGCTCGATCCGCAGCGAGTAGGAACGGATCGGCGTACGGCAGTGGGGAGCGGGCCGGAGCCGGACCACGTGGGGCGACAGCTCAACGGCACGATCGAACCGGTACTCGGTCTTGTGATTGATGGCGACGAGGATCGACATGTCGGTCGGGGCTCCGAGTTTGGCCGCGGGTTTGAGCGATGGCCGTAAAGTGTTAAGTGCGCGAATACTGAGGGTGCGGATGATAGCGCCGAAGCGCTCGCTCCACCCGGAAATCAGCTCGAAATCGGCGCTCGACCGGTGCCTGGCTTATGATTCAGGGGCACAACCGCAAGACCTTGTTTGAACGAGTAATCGTTCCACTTTCAATGCACCAATTTGGACCGAGCCTGCGCCGCCGCTGCTCGAATCTGGGGCGCACATCGGGGCGCGTATCGTTTCAACTGCATGAAGTAAAAGTAAAAACACCTGTGGCATGAGGGGTGCATAGCATTTCTCGTTCCACTGATCCAAATGACTGGGGTCACCCATGCTCAGGCAATTCCAATCCAGTGCCGCGACCCAGGCCCAGTCCCAATACGCCGGGTCGATGCTCGCCTATCACGAGTTCTACCAAGACGACTTCCGACCAAGGGATCACTATCTCCCGATGTGGGAGCACATCCGCTCGGCGGGGCAGCAGATGCTTGGCGCGAAGGCGCACGAGGCCCATCTGGCGCTGCACACCGAAGGGGTCACGTTCACCGTATATTCCAACCAGGACGAGGGCATCGAGCGTGTCTGGCCCTTCGATATCCTGCCCCGCATCATCACCGCGGACGAATGGCGGCCGATCGAAGCCGGTCTCAAGCAGCGGATTCGTGCGCTCAACCTGTTTCTGAAGGACCTCTACCACGGCCAACTGGTGCTCAAGGACGGTGTGGTGCCGCCCGAGCTGATCTATCGCGGTAAGGATTTTCGCCGCGAGATCATGGATATCGACCCACCGCACGACATCTACACCCACATCAGCGGTATTGATCTGATCCGCGATGAGGAAGGTCGTTATCTGGTTCTGGAGGACAATCTGCGCACCCCGTCCGGGGTCTCCTACATGATCGAGAACCGGATCGTCGAGCGTCGCATCCTGCCCGAGTTCTTCGACCGCTATCGCGTGCGGCGGGTCGAGCACTATCCAGCCCTATTGCTACAGGCGCTCAGACATCTTTCGCCGCGCGGCGCGGACGCCGCGACCATCGTCGTGCTGACGCCCGGGATCTTCAATTCCGCCTACTTCGAGCACACGTTTCTGGCCAAGGAGATGGGGGTGGAGCTGGCCGAGGGACGGGATCTGGTGTGCAAGAACGACAAGGTATACCTCAAGACCACCCACGGCCTGCGCCAAGTCGACGTCATCTACCGTCGCGTCGACGACGATTTTCTGGACCCATTGGTGTTCCGGCCCGACTCCACGCTCGGGGTCGCGGGCGTGATCGACGCCTGGCGCGCCGGCAACGTGGCCTTGGTCAATGCGCCGGGAAGCGGCATCGCGGACGACAAGGCGGTCTACGGCTACGTTCCCGACCTGATTCGCTACTACCTGGGCGAGGAGCCGATCCTGGCGAATGTTCCGACCTACCAGATGACCGACCCGGAGGATCGCGCCTACGTCCTCGACAACATGGAGCGCATGGTGGTCAAGGCGGTGGCGGAGTCGGGGGGCTACGGCATGTTGATGGGTCCGTCGTCGACGCCGGGGCAGCGCGCCGATTTCGCGCGTCGGATCGGTGAAAATCCGCGAAACTACATCGCCCAGCCGGTGGTCCAGATCTCCCGCCACATTTGCTATTTGGACGGGGAGCTGGAGTCGCGACATCTCGACCTCAGGCCCTTCATCATCTACGGGGACGACATCGAGGTGGTACCCGGCGGCCTGACGCGCGTGGCGATGACCAAGGGCTCCCTGGTGGTGAACTCCTCCCAGGGCGGCGGAAGCAAGGACACTTGGGTGCTGGCGGATTGATGCGCTGGATGTTGTTGTTCGCGCACGCGACTCCACCCGCGGACGGACGCGTTTAGCCGATGCTGAGCCGTATTGGGGAGTCGCTGTATTGGATGACGCGCCAGCTCGAGCGCGCGGACGGCACCGCTCGAATCCTCGACATCAACGTCGTCTACATGCTCGAGGCCGACGAGGGCGCCACCGAGGAGACCCAGTGGCAGCCGCTGCTGAATATCGTCGGGGCGGACGAGCTCTATCCCGAACGCTACCCCGACGGCAAGGTTACGGTACAGCGGGTGATCCACCTGCTGACCCAGGACAAGGAAAACTTCGGCTCGCTCTACAACAGCCTGCGCATGGCACGCGAGAACGCGCGCGTCGTCCGCGACCGCATCTCCAACGAGATGTGGGAGGCCATCAACGAATTCTGGCTGGCGGTCGACAAGCACCTCAAAGGCACCCTGCAGCCGTGGCGGGCCGCGGAATTCTACGCCTACGTCCACCGCGAGGTAGCGACCTTCTTCGGGCTCGCGCAGAGCACCATGATGCGCGGCGAGGCCTACGGGTTTACCGTGCTCGGCAGCCTCCAGGAACGCGCCGACATGACCGCGCGGATCCTCGACGTCCGCTATCATTTGCTGCTCCCGGACCTCAGCCTGGTCGGCTCGCCGTTGGATTACTATCAATGGGGCGCGCTGCTTAAGTCACTGTCGGGCTTCGAGTCCTATCGCCGCATCTACCAAGGCGGCATTCGGCCAATCGACGTGGTCGAGCTGCTGGTGCTCAACCCGGACTTTCCCCGCTCGCTCGCCTACTGCGTCGACGGCATGGGCAAAGCCCTGGAGCGCATCGGCGTGGGTTCCACCGGCCCTGTCACCGAGAGTCTTCAGGCGTTGCGGGATCACCTCGACCGGGCAACCCCGAAGGCGGTGCTCGACGACGGCCTTCACGAGTATCTCGAAACCTTCCTCGAGCTCCTGGCCGACTTGACCGGGGCATTGCAGGCGGACTTCTTCGAGGCCCATCTTGGGGAAGATCGGTGAAGTACCGCATCGAGCGGGATTGCCGCATTCGCTTCGCCGCCCCGGTACGCGAGCACCATGTGCAGATCCGCCTGGCCCCCTGGGACGACGCGGGACAGTCGCTCACCCGACTAGACCTGGTGGTCGAGCCCGAGGCACAGCCGATTGGCTGCCTGGACGGCTTCGGCAACCTCTCGCATCACTTCGCCGTTCTCGGCGGACATCAGGACCTCTCGTTTTCGCTCTCCGCGGAGGTGGAGACCCGGCGCTCCGAACCGCTGGAGCTCGCCGCGGTGGCCCCGGCGCGGGAGCGAGCCTGGTTGGATGAGAGTCTGCACCAAGCGCCGCGGCTTTGGGACTTCGTGCTGCACCAAGGCGCCCTGACGCCCGCCCTGCCCGAAGAGGTGAAGTCCCAGCCGGTGCCGAGCCTGCGTGTGGGCGTACCCATGCTTACGCAGATACAAGAGGCATGCGCTTGGGTGCTCGGCGTGGCCGAGTGGGACCCGCACGCCGAGCAATCCGTGTCCACCCTGTCCGAGCTGCTCGACACGGGTCGCGGCACGGCCACGGATCTCGCGCATCTGCTGATCGCATTGTTGCGCCGTTGGCAGGTTCCGGCCCGTTTCGTTTCCGGTTATCTCGACACGGCCGGTCTACCGCCGGTCGAGGCCGCATCGGCGCGCGCACAAACCCTCGGTCACTGGGTCGAGGCGCTGATTCCGGGTGCGGGCTGGGTGGGTTTCGATTCCGCTCGCGGCAAGCTCGCGGACGACACCTACGTGCGGGTGGCCGTCGGTCGAGATGCGGGGGACGTTCGCCCGATGCGCCAAACCTACCGCGGGGAAGGCGATCCGGAACGTATCGAGGCGACCCTGAGCGTCAGCCGGATCGACTGACGCGCGTGGGTCGCGAGACCCGGATTCAAGGTCGTCCCGGCGTCGATTCGCTCCATCTTCAAGCTCGTAATGCGCCCGGCGATGCGAAGCGATCTTGGGACGTGTGCAGGTTGCCCTATCGCTCCACCCGCGCCGCACGGGTGAGCTTGGAGAAGCGCACCCCGCGCAGCCCGCCGATCTCCCGACTCAGGCGCTCGATCTCGTTCGGTCTGCCGCGGATGATGATGGTCTCCAGGCAGTTGTGGTGGTCCATGTGGACATGGGTCGTGGCCACCACATGCACGTACTGGCGGTGCTGAATATCCAGGATGTGCTGGGTCAGCTCCCGCTGGTGATGGTCGTAGACGATGGTGAGCACCCCGGCGACCTCTTCGTCTCCACGCTCCCAGGTCTCCTCGACCATGCGCTCGCGGATGAGGTCGCGCACCAGCTCGGAGCGCGACGCATAGCCCCGTCCGACCACCCGGCGATCCAGCTCTTCCAGGAACGGGCGGGGCAGCGAGACGCTGAACCGAATGGTCTCGTCGGTCTTGGTCATGGGCGGTCCCGAAGATTGGCGGCCAGGTCGGGTTGATCGCCGCCAAGCATACCGCACCACGCCGCCTCATCGCCCAAGGGGAGACGGACGCGGGGGAAGACTCGCCGGTCGGTTTAGGGTCCCTGGACCTCGGTGGACTGTAGCTCCACCACCGGGGGCCGGGCCTGCTCCGCGGCGAGTCGATCGTTCTCGGGCATGACCATTGTCGTCTGAACGCTGCCGACCAGCAGTGCGACGCTTGTGAGTAACCCTAGGACGGGCATGAGCAGCTTCCTCGGATAAGCGAACCGTGCCAATGCGAGAAGCATCAGAATATTAGAGATTTCTAATTTAAGCAATCCGTTTGACGAAGCCCGGGGCGACTCCCCGGCAAGGTCCGCGGCGGCACCCACGCCCGGCAAAGTGCGTAAGATTGGCGCAAGCCGCACCGGAGCCACCGCGCATGCCTCGCAACCTGCTCATCGTCGAGGACGATCACGCCCTGAACCAGATGCTGGTCCTGCATTTCGAGGATGAGGGTTTCGGCGTCGAGGGCGTGCACACCTGTAGCGAGGCGCTCGGGCGAATCGAAGCAGGGCGCTTCGACCTGCTGCTGCTCGATCAAAAGCTGCCGGATGGCCGGGGCATCGACTTGATCGCGGCGGTGCTTGATCGCGACCCCGGTCTGCCGGTGGTCATGATGACCGGCGAGCACGACCTGGAGCTTGCGATCGAAGCCATCAAGCGCGGTGCGGCGGACTTCGTGCACAAGCCCGTGAACGCCCCGGAGCTGCAGCAGACGGTCGAGCGCCTGATCCGCAACCGTATGCTTTCCCGGCGCGACCCGGGCCGGGCGGACGAGGCTGCCCCGGCGTTGCAGCGCGACCTCATCGGCAAGAGCGATTCGATGCTCCGGGTCAGCAAGGACATCGCGCTCTGCGCCCGCAGCTCGGCCACGGTGCTGATCACCGGCGAGTCCGGCACGGGTAAGGAGGTGGTGGCGCGCTTGATCCATCAGCACAGCGGACGCGACGGACCCTTCGTCGCGGTCAACTGTGCCGCGATCGTCGACACCCTGCTCGAGAGCGAGCTGTTCGGCCACGAGAAAGGCGCATTCACCGGTGCCCAAGCACTCAAGCTCGGAAAGTTCGAGCTGGCGAGCGCCGGTACCCTGTTTCTCGACGAGGTCGGCGAGCTGGCGCCCCCGGTGCAGGCGAAGCTGCTGCGCGCGCTCCAGGAGCGGGTGTTCGAGCGGGTTGGCGGCTCCGGGCC
>JBGSTR010000478.1:0-4482 GCA_041736365.1 Chromatiaceae bacterium
CGGGCGCCGGCGCCTGCCGGCCACTGGCACAGGCGGGAGGATCGCTCGCATCCTCACCCTTGGGCCAGACCGCATAGGGATCCGGAGCCGGAAACGACGCACGCGCCCCGGCCGACGACGTCCGTGCAGCCTCCGGCTCGATCGCGGACTGATCGATTTCGGTCCAGTCCTCCGGCAGGCCGCGAGTCATGAAGGCGGTGCCGCGCACGTCGCGAATGTTTCCCAGCGGCTCGCCACGAGCGAGCCGATGCGCCACCTCCACCACCGCCCGCTCCGCATTGCCGAACATCAGCAGGTCCGCCTTCGCATCCACCAGGACCGAGCGGCGCACCTTCTCGGACCAGTAGTCGAAGTGGGCGATGCGCCGCAGGCTCGCCTCGATCCCGCCGATGATCACGGGCGTGTCGTGGAAGGCCTCGCGAGCGCGTTGCGCATAGACGGTTACCGAGTGGTCCGGGCGTCTCCCCGGCTCGCCCGCGGGCGTATAGGCATCCTCGGAGCGGATACGCCGGTCGGAGGTATAGCGGTTGACCATGGAATCCATGTTCCCGGCGGTGATGCCGAAGAACAGGCTCGGCCTGCCGAGACGCCGGAAGTCCTCGACCGAGGTCCAATTCGGCTGCGCAATGATCCCGACGCGAAAACCCCGGGCCTCCAGCAGCCGGCCGATGACTGCCATCCCGAATGAAGGGTGATCCACGTACGCGTCGCCGGTGACGATGATGACGTCGCAGCAATCCCAGCCGAGCAGGTCCATCTCCGCGCGAGACATCGGCAGCTCGCTCGCCGTCCCGAGCTTGTGGGCCCAGTGCCGGCGGTATGAAAAAAGCTCCGTAGCCGAGTGCATGATTTTCTAGGGATACGCTCGCAGGCGGGGCGCCAAGAAAACGCCGACGGCGTCTTCCGGGGACGGGGATTGGACGCAGGTTAACGCGGATCGCGCCGCAGCATAAACCGCTGATCGAGTGCGGCAGCCCGGAAGTCGATCCCGGGCTAGCCCGAGAGCCGGCCGACCCACAGCTCGGCGGCCGCGCGCGTGAGATCCAGCACCCACTGGGGAAACAGCCCGAGCAGCAGCACCAGCAGCGCCGTCGCCATTGCGACCAGCAGCTCGCGAGGACGCAGATCAAGGGCGTCTGCCACCAGTGGTCCCTTCACCGGACCCAGGAACGCCCGGCGGTAGGCGCCCAGGAAATAGCCCGCCCCCAGCACGACGGCGAACAGCGCGGCGAGCCCGGCACCGGTATGAGTTTCCAGTGCGCTGAGGATCAGCAACAGCTCGCCTGGAAATCCACTGGTTCCCGGCACGCCCAGGGAGGCCAAACCGAGCAGCAGAAAGAAGCTGGCAAGCAGCGGCATGGTGCGCGCCGCCCCGCCGAGGCTGCCGATTTCGTTGGTTCCGGTGCGATGGTGCAGAAACCCGGTAACCAGGAATAGCCCGCCCGCCACCAGGGTGAAGCTGAATAGCTGAAATAGGGCGCCCTGAATCCCCTGGAGGTTGAACGATGCGATGCCGAGCACCACCAACCCCACGTGGCTAATGCTCGCGAAGGCGAGCATGCGCCTCAGATTGGTCTGCGCCAGGGCCGCCAGTCCCCCGTAGAGCATGCCAACCACCCCGAGACCCGCCAGCAGCCAGTGGTACTCGCGGGCCGCCATCGGCGCCAGCGGCACCACGAAACGAATCAGGCCATAGGCGCCGAGCTTGAGACCGGTCATGAACGCGGCGATGCCGATGGGTCCATCCGCGGCCAGCACCGGCAGCCAGGTATGCAGCGGAAAAACCGGGATCTTGGCGGCGAAACCCAGCAGCAGCAGAAAGAAGACCGTGACCTCGACCTCGCGGGTCATCGGGGTGTCGAGCAACGACTGGTAGTCGAAGGCGAGCCCGGCGGGTACACCGATCCCGGCGAGCGCGGCGTGATTGAAGGCCAGCACCAGGAAGGCGAACAGCAAAGGCATGCCGCCAACGAGCATGAACAGGGTGTACTTCACGGCCGCGAACCGGCGGTTGGGCCCCACCCCCCACAGGCTCACCAGGAAGTAGATCGGGACCAGGCTCAGCTCCCAGAAGAGATAAAAGAGCACCGTGTCGAGTGCGCAGAAGATCCCGAGCGTGGCGGTCTCCAGCAGCAGCAGCAGGCTGTAGTAGAGCCGCGGCAGGGTGCGCGCGCTGGTCCAGGAGGCCAGGATCACGGAGACGAATAGCAGCTCGCTGAGCGGCAGCAGGAGCACCGAGATCCCGTCCACACCCACCAGATACTCGACGTTCAGGCCGGGCATCCAGTCGTGGCGCTCGACCAGCTGAAAACCGCCATTGCCATAATCGAACCGGAGCAGGACCAGCACGGAGAGGGCCAAATCCA
The DNA here is from genome assembly GCA_041736365.1 of Chromatiaceae bacterium. Classification (GTDB taxonomy): domain Bacteria; phylum Pseudomonadota; class Gammaproteobacteria; order Chromatiales; family Chromatiaceae; genus JBGSTR01. The sequence goes on from JBGSTR010000478.1 coordinate 2,367, forward strand.
ACAGGGCGGCACCCAATGCGATGCGGCGGGCGTGGGCCGGGTTCGGCACCAGCCAGATGAGCACCGCCGCCGCCGGCAGCGTGAGCAGCAGAAGACTCAACAAGGGCAGCGCGGAGGTGCTCAGGGCTGTCTCCGACATGGGATTGCAGAGGGATTCACGGCGGGCTCATCCATGCGCAAAGCGGGCGCTCAGCGCCGCCATGGGTGCGTCCAAGAGCTTCAACCAGGGCTCGGAATAGAAGCCGGCCCCCAGCAGGACCAGGATCAGGACCGCGGCGATGCCCAGCTCCATGAAGCTCGCCGGCTCGATCTGCGCCGGCAGATCCGCACTGCGCGGCGCCATAAAGGCGCGTTGAAAGGCCCACAGCAGGAATGCGGCGGCGGCGACGTTGCCGAGTGCCGCGGCGATCGTCTCCAGCGCGCCGAAGCGCTCCATCGCGGCCTCCAGCATCAAATGCGCGGCGTCGAAACCCGGCGTGCCCGGCATGCCGACGATCGAGAGGCCGGCAACGAAGAAGGCGACCCCGATCCAGGGGATGTGATCGAACAGCCCGCCCAGCCGATCGAGCAGGGTGGTCCGAGTGCGTCGATACACCAGCCCGGTCATGAACAGCAGTCCGGCGGTGGCGAGACCGAAATTCACCGACAGCAGCACGCTACCCTGGAACGCGGACGGTCCGAGGCTGAACAGCCCGATGATCAGCACGCCGGTGTGGCTGACTACCGCGAACGCCAGCAATCGGCGCAGATTCACCTGCATCAGCGCCAGCAGTGCGGCATAGAAAACACCGGCGGTGGCAAACGCAACCACGTAGCCGCTCCACTGCGCCACCGCAACCGGGAGCAGCGGAAAGAGGAACCGCACCATGCCGTAGATGCCGACCTTGATCCCCAGCAGGATGGCCGGCGCGACCGCAACGTTGCCGTGCTCCGCCACCAGGGGCAGCCAGCCGTGAAAAGGAAACAAAGGTGTGCGCACGGCCAAACCGTAGAAGAGCAGGAAAAAGACCAGCGAGGCGATTGCCGGCTCGACCGGCACCGCGGCGAGCTCGGTGAGGTCAAAGGTCCAACTCCCGCCGGTTGCGTCCGCGTAATTCCAGCCAAGCATCAGGATGCCCGCCAGCAGCATGGCGAGCCCCGCGCCCATGAACTGATAGAAGCGGGTCAGCGCATGGTCTTTCGCGGGCGAGTCGCCCCAGCGCCACAGCAGATAGCCGACCAGGCCCAGCTCGATGACCGACGCCGTCAGGAACCAGATCAGATCAAGCGCGACAAACAGCGACATCAGAGTCGCCTCGATGGCGAACACCACCGCCAGGAAGCGCGGCGCCGGATCGAGCTGCCGAACCGGACCGTAGAGCACCACCAGCAGGCACAGCAGCGCCGTGACCAGGATAAACAGCACCGAGAGACCATCGACCGCCGCGTGATAGTTGATCGGCGCAATCAGGGTCCAGCGCTCGGCGAGCTGCAACGCCGAACTCCCCTGATCGAGTAAGCGGTAGCAATAGACGGCCACTGCCAGCTCGGCGGCCGCGGCAACCGTCCCCAGGGCGACGGCCCGGTTGTTGCGACGCACGGCGAGCAGCACCAGCGCGGTGCCCAACGGCAGCAGCTGGAGCAGCGCGAGCACCGGAAATGTGGCGACGGAAGTGGCAAGCGTCTCCATGTCGGCGCCCGGCTACAGGATCACCACGAGTGTGGCCATGATGAGCAGGACCAGATAGCGAGGCCGACTGAGCAGCCCCTCGATCTGCTGCAGATAGCCGCCCAATAGGCGCAAACCGCGCTCGAGACCTTCGCCCCCGCCGCGCAGGATCAGGCGCTCCTCGAACCAATACAGGAGGCTGGCCAACCGCTCCAGGACCGCACCCAGCAGCCCGGGCGCGCTCGCCGTCACGGTCGCCAAGCCTTCCTGGCGACGCTCTTCCCAGTCCGCCAGCGAGGACACCGCACCAGCCTCCTCCGGCAGACCGACGAGCCGGTTCACCACCGCGTCGTCGAATTGCTGGATGTCGTGTGCCAGCGCCTTGGTGGGCCGCACCAACAAGGCATCCGCCGCCGGGTCGAGCCAGAAGCGTTGCAGCGCCGCGTTGTAAAGCCGCCGGTGCCCGCG
>JBGSTR010000549.1:0-10049 GCA_041736365.1 Chromatiaceae bacterium
GGCCCGCTCAGCGCTTGGACGGCGCGAACACCTGCGACCAATCGTCTTTCATGGACACCAGCACCCATCCCGCGTCGCCGGCGGCGTCTAGCGCCTTGTCGAGCTTGCCGAAGTGGCTCTCGCGGTCGTAGGCGTATTCGCGCTCGGCGTCGGTGTGGTGCAGGATCAGACCCAGGCGGCGTCCCGGACCGGCGGTGGTGTACTGCAGCATCTGCAGGTCGCCATCCGAATTGCCGAAGGCCAGGATCGGGCGACGGCCGATATGGCGCTCGATGCCTACCGGCTTGCCTTCCTTGTCGTCGATGAAGGCGATCTCAGGCTCCCGCACGATCACCGGCTTGCCGTCGCGCAGCTCGAATTTCTGCTCGATCTGAGAGCCCACCACCTGCTCGGGCGGGATACCGTAGACCCGTTCCGTCCAGGGCCGCATGAAGTCGATCCCGCCGCCGGAGACGATGAAGGTCTTGAATCCGTTGGCGCGAAGGTAGTCCAGCAGCTCGAGCATCGGCTGATAGACCAGCTCGGTATAGGGGCGGTCGAAGCGCGGGTGACGGGCCGAGCCGATCCAATCGGAGACGGTGGTCTCGAATTCAGCGCTGGTCATGCCGGCATGGGTGGCCATCAGGATCTGCATCAGGCCCTCGATACCGCTCTCGCCCAGGGTCTTCATGTCGCCCTCCAGCGCGGCCTTGAACGGCTGTTGTTCCTGCCACTCGGGATGCTCCGGGGCCAGGGCCTTGATGCGATCGAGGCCGAAGGCAAGCTGGGTGTACATGGGCTGCTCCACCCACAGCGTCCCGTCATTGTCGAACACCGCGATGCGCTGGGCCGGCGGGACGAAGTCCGGGCCACCCGCGTTGGTCACGTCGGTGACGAAGGTCGCGATGGCCTGCTTGGCCGGCCCGTCGTTCCAGGACGGCAGCGGGTCGGCGACGGTCACCGAGAGTACGGACATCAGCAGCAGGGCGAGTAGTGCACGCATACGAGGCTCCTTGGTGGCTTGATTGGTCGTTGTCGTTTGGAAGCAGTTGCGCACGCGCCGGCTGGGTGCCTTAGCGCGGTGTCGATTGAGTGCCGCTTGTGCCGGTTAACCCGCTAGCGGTCGACAACGCCGGCGGACGGGCATGAGCAATGCCGCAAACAGCGACAAGCGGCGACTCGCAGGGCAGGGCGGCGTCGAGTGGCGGCCATGTGCCTGCTGATGCCTCTCCCTAGGATGAGGCGGTTTGCCGCGAGTCCCGGCGTCGCTGCGAATGATCGCGCGAACGGACTTCGACCACCATAAGAAGATCCCGCCGAATCGGAATGGGAGCTCCCTCGTGGCGCGAGGCCAACTTGTCGCGATCAGTCAAGCGACTGTCTCTCTTGGTCAAATGGATTTCGGCCCGCTTAACATAAACTGTGCGCTCAATCACGGCATTCCACCGCGGGCCGGTGGTCGGGACGAGCGGCGCGACCGGGAGCCACGGATAAGACCGCGCATCGGAGGAGGCACATCGGACCAAGCTTGGGACCAAGAACGGAACCCGAGGCTTGATCGAGCCGGTGGTCATCGAACCGAGGGACCGCGAAAGCCGGTGCCGACTCAGCGTCGCCAAGCTCCTGCGATTCCTCCACCACGGACTCTGGACCTACAGCGCGACGACTGACGAGTCGCCGATGACGCCGGTTGCGCCGCTGTATGCGCGGGCACTGGACCCTTCGCTCGGTCCTCTTCGAAACCGATTCGGCCATTGTCGCCACCGCCAATATGGACGCGCCGACGACGTCGAGCGCAACGTTGGATGAGCCCCTGGTCGGTGGGAACGTCATCCTTAGAGCATTTGCGAGAGGGTCGAGCGCAGAGCCAGGGCACGGTGGTTCGGCGGATCGGTCGACGCCGGCGATCGCAAGCCGAAGCGGATCCTGAATAAAGCTACCAACCACCCGACGGCGGAGAATAAGAGATGGCGGTGGAATTCTCCAGCGGGCGAGCGATCGTTGAGACGAGCGCCCCCGAGCAATTCAGCACCTTCCTGCTCGAGCTATCGGTGCGCTTCGTTAACCTTGCGCCGAGCCAAATCGACAGTGAGATCGAGGACGGCCTTCGCCGCGTGTGCCGGTTCCTCGGCGTCCATCGATCCTCCCTCTGGCAGGGTTCCAGCGAAGCGCCGGAGCGGTGGCGGCTGACGCACGTCTATCAAGACCCCGACAACGCGGGCGTCGTCGTAAAGCCGGACGGCGAGATCGTTCCGCACGACGGTTGGACGGGGGTGCCTCCGGAGGTACCCCCGCGCCGCATGGTTACGGAAGCGCAGGATTACTTTCCCTGGGTGTCGGGGCAATTGCGCAACCACCGAATCGTGGTCCTGAATTCTCTCGGAGACCTGCCGCGCGAGGCGGCAATTGATCGCAACAGCTTCATCCAATTTGGGGGCCGCTCCGTCCTGGTTTACCCCCTCGCGGCGGGCGATCGGGTGTTCGGCATCGTGTCCTTCGCCATGCTTGGGAAAGAGCGGACTTGGCACCACGACATCGTCGTCAATCTCCGTCTGATCGCCCAGTGCTTCGGACATGCCCTGGTGCGCAAGATGGACGACCTGGCCCTGCGCGAGGGCCGGGAGCGTCTGAATCTGGCCGCAACCGCGGCGGGAATCGCGCTCTGGACCATCGAGCTTGGGTCGCAACGGGTTTGGGCAAACGAAGCCGGACGGGAACGCTTGCAGCTGCCGCCGGGGGAGTTGACCCTGACTCGCTTTCTTGCACTCGTCCACCCCGACGATCGCGCCAGGGTCGAAGACGCCTATCGCTCGTCCGGCGGCGGGGAGGAGGTCGAGGTCGAGTACCGCTTGATGCGGCCGGACGGCGGCGTTCGCTGGGTCGTTTCGCGCGGCCGACAACCGCTCGACGGCGCGGGCGGGCCGAAGCGACTGATGGGGGTCACGCTCGATATCACCGAGCGCAAGGAGACCGAGCGGCGGCTCGAGGAGTCGCTCGGGGAAATTCACCGTCTCAAGAGGCGGCTAGAGGCGGAGGTGGTGCTCCTGCGCGATCGGGTAGCGGCGTGCCCGGTCTCCGGCGAGATCCTCGGTACGAGCGACGCCATCCGCTATGTCCACTTCCGGATCAGCCAGGTGGGTCCGCTCGACGCCACGGTGCTGATCCAGGGCGAGACCGGCACCGGAAAGAGCCTTGCGGCGGCCGCCATCCACGCCCAGAGCCAACGCAAGGACCACCCGCTCATTACCGTGTGCTGCGCCGCGCTCCCCGAGAACCTGATCGAGAACGAGCTGTTCGGACGGGACCGGGGGGCCTTCACCGGCGCCGATCAGGCTCGGATGGGACGGTTCGAGATCGCCGACGGCGCGACCATCTTTCTCGACGAGATCGGCGACCTACCCCTGGAGTTGCAGGCCAAGCTGTTGCGGGTGGTGCAGACCGGTGAGCTTGAGCGCCTCGGCTCCTCGAAGACCATCAAGGTCGACGTCCGGATCATCGCGGCGACCAACTGGAACCTGGGCGAGGCAGTGCGCCAAGGACGGTTCCGCGCCGACCTCTTTTACCGCCTCAACGTGTTCCCCATCACGCTGCCGCCCTTGCGGGCACGCAAGGGCGATATTCCCCTGCTCGTCCAGGCCCTTGTGGCGAAGTGCACAAGCAGATTTCGCAAGCCGATCACCTCCGTCTCCAAGGCGATGCTCTGCGCCCTCCAGGCGTACGACTGGCCCGGAAACGTGCGGGAGCTCGAGAACGTCGTTGAGCGGGCGGTCATTCTGAGCACGGGGCCGACCCTGCATCTAGCCGAACCGCTGAGCGATTGCACGCAGCCAATCGAGCCGGCCTCCCCGCCCGAGACCGCCCTTGGCGCGACGCTCACGGAGCTCGAGGCAGGGCACATTCGCCGCACCTTGCACGCCGTAGGCTGGCGTATCGAGGGCAAAGGGGGAGCCGCACGTGCTCTCGGCCTCAACCCGAGCACGCTGCGCGCGCGCATGCGCAAGCTCGGCATTCGACGCGGTACGGGCTCTACGCGGCGGGACCCCACGGACTTCGAGTAAGGGGGTTCAGAAATACCGCACCGACTCCGCGCGCAAGCACCCCACCCCAAACGCTTAGCCCGAGCCGGCATCCTCGGGCGGACTTCCCCAGTCTGCCCTAAATTGCGACGCCGCCAAATATGATGGTTTCCACACTTCTCCGTGCCATGTGACGGCTGTCGTATTTAGTTGCGGACCGCTTCGCTCCGGTCCCGGGGTTGACTTCCCTCGGTACGTCGCCGCCCCGCAGAGGTTTCTCCGTTCCTTAACGTCGGGGATGGTCCATGGCCTGAACCTTGCGGACCGAAGGCATGATCATCGCCATCATCGATGCGAGCGCGTCCACCGAGAAGCGCACGGAGGTCCTCCAGACCCTCGCCTCCGTGACGCTGATGAACCGCCGAGACCAGGGATGCGTCCGCTGTCGGTTTTGTGAGGACATCGAGGACGAGACGGCCCTCACCCTCATCGAAGAGTGGCGGAGCCGCGAGGTGCTCGACGAGCACCTGCAATCCCCCGTCTTTGGCGTGCTGCTGGGCCTGAAGCCCCTTCCGAAGAGGCCTCCGGGGATGCGCATCTGTACCGTCGCCTCCGAGGCCGGGCGGAAGGCAGTGAGCCGGGCCCGCGGACATGCCGCGGCGACCTCCGGGGATGCAGCGACATGACCGAGTTATTTCCCAAGAGTGTTGCCCCGCATTGTGTCGACAATGCGGGGCCGCATTCGCGACTCGCCCGCTGGGATTCAATTCCCCGCACCCCCAGCACCATGCGCTAGGGTTTCTCAACCGCTGAATGAGAGGAAAGACAATGAAACGTCGTCACACTATGCAGTTGTGTCTGACAACTGTCTCCGCCCTGGGCCTAACACCGGCCCTGGCGTACATCGACCCAACCGGTCCCATTCCGATTACCGCCGAGCAGGCATTCGATGCGGTCGCGACCGGATGTCTCCCCGACACCCCGGATAGGCCCGGCGCCTGCTACGGAGTCGGGAAGGTAGTCCTCGTCGACGTGCGCACTCAGAGCGAGCTCGACTTCCAAGGCGGGCCGGCCAAGGTCGATTCCATTGAAATGAAGGACGGCACCGTCATCGTACCGGCTATGGGGAAGGCCAAGCTTTCTGCGGACAGTAAATTCCTTGAGTACAACCAAAACGGCAAGCCAAGGCGTCTTTCCGTCAACGGTATCAACGAGGTGGTAACGTCGCTCATCGGCAAGCTCGCCCCGTGCTCCACCTATGATCCAGTGGATAGCACATTCAAGCCGGACAAGGAGGGCTTCAGCAGGGCGATGATGAAGATCGCAAATGAAATGGACGCCGCGGGGCGCGGGCCGAATGTGGCGATTACGATGTGTAATTCGGGCGGTCGCAGTACCCAATGTCCATTGAACTTCCTCTGGAAGGGAGTACAGGACCGGTTCTTTGCCTGGTATGAGATCGACCGGGCGGGCGATGAATATATCACCCCCGAGGCGTTTGGACTTCCAGCCTTCGTTGAGGCCGGCGCTCCGCCTCCCGGAATACATATGGCCGTGCTTGGTGGCTACTCGGGTAGCGACTACGGCGGCGACTACAACGGCATTGTCGGCTTCCCCGGTCGGTTCACGAACAGAAAGCCCGTCTCGGGGTGGACAGTGGGCGATCCCGGCGTGGACTTTCGTTTTGCGGCGCCGAGTGGACCGAGCGTGTCTTGGAAGGACAGCGGCCTGCCCATCTACATCCCCGCGGTGCAGTGCATCTTGACTCCGTAGTAGGTGCCGGTGCGCCCGCGACGCGCGGCGGAGGTCTGCGAACCGCGGGATAAAGAAGGTTGATTCCCGAGCACACGGGGCGGGACGGGGTAAATGCTCCGTCCCGCCCCGAGTTTCTGGAGCAGGGATAGCCGAGAGCCGGGACGCCTGTAGATTGGCTCGACGCCTCGGCACGAATCGGACTTCGGGGTTCTCCCAGACCATTTCTCGGGCTGTCATTTTCGGAGTGTATCCAACATACACTATTCTGATGAGGGCTTTCCCGATGGTGCGTAAACACAAAATCATGATTGCAGCGGGTATCCTGGCTGCGTTTTCAGCCTTCTTCGCCACCTCCGCTTTCACTGAGCAACGCAGCGTAACGGACTCTGACAGGAGCGCGTACGGCTATGGCCTCGGTGGCCTCAATGGCCTCACCGCCTCGGTGTCGGAGATGTCGGATCGACTCGACTTCCGATTGGAGAGACTCGAGACGATGCTGACCGCAATGCAAACCGCAATGGAAACGATGATCGACGCCATGGTGCCCCTGATGGAGCAGGGGATGGAGGCCATGCTGAAGCTCTCCGACGATATCGGGAAAATGGCCAACCGCATCCTCCTGATGGCGAGGCAGATCGGCGATATGTCGGACCGCATCGTCGATACGATGGTAATCATGACGGACACGCTGTTGGCGATGCAGAAGACGATGGCGGCGATGTTGTTGGCACTGCAGAACGGCAGCAACCCCGCGGTCGCCGGTGTGACCGCAACCGCCGCCGGTGTGGCTGAGAGCGTCCGCGGCACGGCTACCCTGATCCTTTCACCCAGTGAAGGAGAAACACTGACGGACACCACCGCCTTTCAGCTTGCCGGTGACCATAACGATTTCATCCTGTATGCCTCGAGTGACGCGGGCATGGCCAATGCGACGAATATCCTGGTGCAAGACAATGCGCTCTCCGCTGCCCTCGCACGCATCAAGGGATACGTACGAAACAATAAGGTCTATGTGGCCGCCAAAGCAGTCGATGGCGGCGCGGTTGGCGATCTCTCCAATACGGTCATGCTGTTCGTTCCATAATGGCCATTCAAAGCCGGGAGGCGCTACTAGGGAAAAGCTGATTAAATGCCGTCCTAGCGTTTGATCAGCTCGCGGTCCGAGAGGCGCGACTCCCGGACCGCTTCATTTTCAAGACCTTAAGGTGCTTGAAAATGCCGGGCCATCCCTGGCCCGGACGGGAAACGCATTTAATCAGCGTTTCTTAGGGCGGCGCCTCCGTTTTTCGACGCGGAAAACCCGTCGCATTGAATCGGCGACATAGGTCGCTGCGAGCTCGGCCCTTCCACGCCTCGATACATCGTACAAACGGCGCACTCCTGCTTTTCCGTACAACCGGCGGCCGAGGAGGCGGGCCGTCGCCGAGGCACATACGCGTCGGCGCCCGGGCGCTCCTGCGGGGCGCCACGCCCCATCGAAACTTGTCGCGATCAAACAAGCGACTGTCTCTCCTGGTCAAATGGATTTTGGCCCCGTCACCATAAACTGTGCGCTCAATCACGGCACTCCACCGCGGGCCGGTATCCGGACGAGCGGCCTGACCGGGAGACATGGACATGAGCGCTATGGACGAGGCACATGGGACCGAGCAAGGGACCAGGAACGGAACCCTGGGTTTAATCGCCCTGGTGGTCAACGAGCTGAGGGACCGCGAAAGCTGGAGCCGACTCAGCGCCGCAAAGCTCCTGCGATTCCTCCATCACGGACTCTGGGCCTACAGCGCGACGAATGACGAGTCGCTGATGCCGCTGGTTGCGCCAGTGTATGCGCACGCAACGCATATCACGCATGGAGCGGCGCGGTTGGAGATGTACTCGGCCATCAAGCGCCACGTGGACGAGGGATTTGTGTCGAACAACGTGTTCGTCCCGTTCATCCTCTTCGAAACCGATTCGGCCATTGTCGCCACCGCCACCCTGGATGCGCTGACGATGTCGACGTCTACGTTGGACGATCCCTTGGTCGGTGCGAAGGTCATCCTTGCGCACCTGCGAGAGGGTCGAGCGCAGAACCCGGGTGCGGTGTTCGGCGGGTCGGTCGCCGTCGGCGATCGTGACCTGAATCGCCTCCTGAATGACTACAAGTGGAAGCTGTCCGACCCGGACGTGGCAATCGCGGCAATGTGCGAGGCCGGTCTACCGAACCTGGTCGCCTTCGAGTTCTGGTTGGACTGGTGTGAGGAGCTCATGGGCAAGGGACTCAAGAAAACACCCACCTACCGCAGTTGCGCGTCCGCGCTTACCCGTTTCGGGAAGAATGCCTATATCAGCTCCCTGGGCGACTTGGAGCCGCCGCTCCCCGGCGAAGGTTAAACGAACACCGTTGGGTTCCCGCCCGGCCGGGGAGGCATTCGATCAGCGTCTCCCGGGACGAACGGTGATTGACTGCATTATCCGTCCGGTCTTCGCCGCGCCGAACCTCGTCGATTGGCGGCAGGTTGTAGCGCCCGGGGCTCGGACCGCGACGTGCCGCGCGCGGGTGCGGGCGGCACGGTTTTGCGTAAGGTCTTACTCGTCGAAAATCCGATAGATCACGCCGGCAATGGCGGCGCCGAAGAGGGGTGCGACCCAGAACAGCCACACCTGCGCCAGGGCCTTGCCCTCGCCGGCCATCGCCAGCGCGAGCGCCGGGCCGGTGCTGCGCGCGGGGTTCACCGAGGTGTTGGTGATCGGGATCGAGATCAGATGGATCAGCGTCAGCGCCATGCCGATGGCCAGGCCGCCGGCTACCGGGTGGGCCTGTTTGTGGGTCGCGCCCAGGATGATGAACAGGAACATGGCGGTCATCACGACCTCCGTCACCAGGCCTGCCATCATCCCGTAACCTTGGGGCGAGAGCTCACCATAACCGTTCACCGCCAGGCTGTTGGCGGCCAGGGTAAAGGTCGCCTGACCCTCCTTGTACAGACCCATGTCGCCGGCGATATAGAGGATCAGGAAGGCCGCGAGGATGCCGCCGATGGTCTGGGCGATCACATACGCGGGCAGATCGGCGAAACTGAAACGTCCGCCGACCGCGAGCCCCAACGAGACCGCAGGGTTGAGATGGCAGCCGGAGACATGGCCGATGGCGTACGCCATGGTCAGCACCGTCAGGCCGAAGGCGAAGGCGACGCCGAGATAGCCGATGCCGACATCCGGTACCCCAGCGGCGAATACGGCAGCTCCACAGCCGCCCAACACCAACCAGAAAGTGCCGATCAACTCGGCCAGCGAACGTTTCATGAGAGACATAACAATCTCCTGTAAGTTACCTTGGTAAATGTCTGGTAAGAAAAGAAAAAACCGTCCATGTTGGCCTCTCTCCCGCGGTATGGGCGGGCCGCGGACCTGGTCGGTGAGCCGCGAATCCTACAGGAAGCCCTCGCCGGCTGTCATGCGGGGGTCGGGTGGGGCCTTCGTCGAGCGAGTCCTAGAAAGGGAGATGATTCAGACCGAGATGGCGACCGACCCGCCGCGTGTCATCCAATCGGAAATGAAGTCGCACACCGTACGCGGATCGTTCAGGTCGAGCAGGGGCAGATCACGGGCGCTCGCCAGATCGCGCGTGTCGCAGGCGACGGCAATTACGTTGGGATCGTGCTCATGGATGGCCGGCAGTCCAAGCGACGGCCGGCACACCTCGATCTTCGGGATCGGCTCGCGCTTAAAACCCTCGACCAGAATCAGGTCGAGCTCGCGGGTGTCGATGCAGGGGATCAAATCCCCGATTCGCGGCTCGCGCGCGGCGTCGCGGCACTCCTTTACCATCGCCAGGCGATGGCGCGAGGCCACGATGACCTGGTCCGCGCCGGCGCGACGCAGCTCGTAGCTGTCCTTCCCGGGTTGATCGATGTCGAAGCTGTGGTGCGCGTGCTTGAGCAGCGCCAGTCGCAGGCCACGGGCCTTCAGCAGGGGGATCAAGCCGGCGAGCAGTGTGGTCTTGCCGCTGCCGCTGAACCCGCATACGCCCAGGAGTGGAATCGGGCACTCGATCATCGTTGCGACAACTGCTGTTCCAGGCGCCGCGAATCCTCTGGGGAATTGACGTTGGCGAAGCAGTCGCGGCAGTCGCTGAAGTCGACCAGGGCGACGCGGTGAGCGGCATACCAGCGATCGATCTTGCGCTCGCCGGCCGCGAGGAAGCCCTCCAGGCTGTCTCGCAGCGACATCGGGATCAGGGCGTAGACCGGCTGCATGCGCTCGCCGTCGCTGGCGACCGCGATCTCGGCGCGCTCGGCGATCAGCGATGCGCTCAGA
>JBGSTR010000581.1:0-1642 GCA_041736365.1 Chromatiaceae bacterium
GCGGATGCGTTGCGCGCGTTGCAGCGGGTGCACGAGCCGCAGGACCTGCCGGCCGGCGAATTCGCGGCGTTCGGGATCTCGGGCAAGATGGGCGAGGGGCTGAAGGCCCTGTTCAGTAGCCATCCGCCCCTGGAAGAGCGCATCGCCGCGCTGGAGTCGGTCGACCGCTGAGGCATGGCGAGCGGCCGGAGCAACCCGGCCGCACCGTCGATTCACTCTATCCGGGGCAGCACCATCGGTCGGGCGAGTGGCCCCGACACCCGTCGGCCCGCCCCGTCCGCGCGATCACGTTTTCGCGCACGGCAATTGAAACCGTCTCCGGTGCCTCCAAGTCGCCCGAAACCAATTAGCCTCCGGATTCAGCGTGCGTAAAAACCTGTGGCGAAACTCACCGGACGACTACGGCGTCGTCGCAATCGTCGGGCACTGGCTGGTTGCGGTCGCCGTGGTCGGCATGTTCACTCTCGGGCTTTGGATGGTGGACCTCGGCTACTACGACGACTGGTATCGCACCGCCCCGGCGATCCATAAGGCCGTGGGCGTGCTGCTGTTTGTGGTCGTGACCGCGCGCCTGCTGTGGCGGTTGTTTAATCCCCGGCCGCAGCCACTGGGCAGCCACCGCGCTCTGGAGCAACGCGCCGCGTCCATCACCCATGTCTTGCTCTATGTCCTGCTGTTCGCCGTCATGTTCAGCGGCTACCTGATTTCCACCGCCCACGGTCGACCGATCGACGTCTTCGGGCTGTTCTCCGTGCCGGCCACGATCACGGGTCTCCCGAACCAAGCCGATAACGCCGGCGACGTCCACTACGTGCTCGCGATCAGCCTCGTCGTGCTCGCGGGTATTCATGCGCTCGCGGCCTTGAAGCATCACTTTCTGGATCGCGACCGAACCCTGTTGCGCATGCTCGGCCGGCGCGCCGGCAAACGCGAGCTCGCACCATTCGACACCCAAGCCAGGAGCGAACAATGAGCACACCGAAACTGACCGCACTGCTCGCGGCGGCCGCAATCGCTCTGCCGAGCATCGCCTCGGCAGAGGTGGAGAAGTACGTCATCGATACGGAGGGGTCTCACGCGTTCATCCAGTTCCGGATCAAGCACCTTGGATACAGCTGGCTGTACGGACGGTTCAACGACTTTGGCGGGACCTTTACCTACGATCCCGACGACACCGAAAACTCGACGGTCGAAGTCGTCATCAAAACCGCAAGCCTGGATTCCAACCACGCCGAGCGCGACAAGCACCTGCGGGGCGAGGACTTCCTGGAGGTCGACAAGTATCCCCAGGCCAGCTTCAAGAGCACGTCCTACAAGGAGACGGGGTTCAACAAGGGGGTTCTGAAGGGTGACCTGACCCTCAAGGGGGTCACCAAGCCGGTGGAAATCGAGGTGGACCGCGTTGGCAACGGCCCCGATCCGTGGGGCGGCTACCGGCGTGGATTCGAGGGTCGCACCGACCTCGCGCTGAAGGATTTCGGGATCGACTACAACCTGGGTCCCGCGTCGCGCAATGTGGAGATGGTGCTGTCGATCGAGGGTATACGCCAGTAACGGGCTCCAAAGCCGCCAGCGGCCGGACTCCGGTCGCGGCGTAAGCCGCCCGCAGCGCCTCTCAGCCCACTGTCGCCCCGGGTGCGGC
>JBGSTR010000613.1:0-2650 GCA_041736365.1 Chromatiaceae bacterium
CGAGCTATCCGGCGCCGGTGCTGACGCTCCGCGGCAGCGGCTCGCCCACCATCACGCCCAGCGGTATCCTCGTCGGCCTCTCGGGCGGCAAGCTCGTCAAGCTCGACCCGACCGACGGGGCGCCGATCTGGGAGGTCACCATCACCTCGCCCAGCGGCCGCTCCGAGCTGGCCCGCATCGCCGACATCGACGCCGATCCGGTGGTGGTCGGCACCATCGTCTTCGTCGGAACCTACAACGGCGACCTGGCCGCGGTCGACATGGAGTCCGGAACCGTGCTGTGGCGGCGCGAGCTGTCGGCCCACGCGGGGCTTGCCGCGGACGAGAGCAAGTTGTTCGTCACCGATTCCCAAGACTTGGTGTGGAGCGCCGACCCGGTCAGCGGCGCCGGACGCTGGCAGCAGGAGGGACTGCGCTACCGCCAGCTCACCGCGCCGGCGCTGATCGGCAACCTGATCGTGGTCGGCGACCTGGAAGGCTACGTGCACCTGCTCAACCAGTCCGACGGCAAACTCGTCGGACGCACCCGGATCTCCGGCAAGGCGCCGATCGCGGTCCGCCCGGTGGTCGAAGGGGGGCGGATCTACGTCTATACGACCGACGGCACGGTGGCCGTGCTGACCACCGGCGCCGCGCGCTGACGTCGGTGCTACCGGTCAACACCCTGGTCGGCCGGCCCAACGTCGGCAAATCGACCCTGTTCAACCGCCTGACCCGCAGCCGCGACGCGCTGGTGGCGGACTTTCCAGGGCTTACGCGCGACCGCCAGTACGGTGTCGGCCGCATCGGCCCGGTGCCCTATGTCGTGGTAGACACGGGGGGCATCAGCACCGAAAAGGACGGCGTCGAGGCACTGATGCAGCGCCAGGTCCGCCTCGCAATCGAAGAAGCCGACCGACTGCTTTTCCTGGTGGACGCACGCCATGGCTGCACGCCGGCGGATTTCGAGATCGGGGAGCAGCTTCGACGCCACGGCAAACCGATCACCCTGATCGTCAACAAGTCCGATCATACGGACCCGACGATCTCCAGCGCGGACTTCCATGCACTGGGCCTCGGGGAGCCGATTGCGATCTCGGCCACTCAGGGTCAAGGCGTGCGCTCCCTGATGGAGCAGGTGCTGGGCGCCTACGTGGACGCGGAGGACGACGACGCCGCGGGCGGGCCGAGCGACGCCGAGACCGGGACCCGGGTCGCGGTGGTGGGCCGCCCCAACGCCGGCAAGTCGACCCTGATCAATCGGCTCCTGGGCGAGGAGCGAATGGTCGCGTGCGACATCCCCGGCACCACCCGCGACAGTGTCTTCATCCCCTTCGAGCACCGCGGGCGCCGCTATACCTTGATCGACACCGCCGGCGTGCGGCGCCGCTCGAAGGTCCAGGAGGCGATCGAGAAGTTCAGCATCATCAAGACCCTGCAGGCGATCGAGGCGTGCCACGTGGTGGTGCTGGTGCTCGACGCACACCAGGGAATCGGCGAGCAGGATGCGACGCTGGCGGCCCACATCATCGACAGCGGCCGCGCCCTGGTAATCGCAATCAACAAATGGGACGGGCTCGACCCGGAGCAACGGGATCAGATCCGCAACCAGGTCTCGCGCAAGCTCGGATTTCTCGATTTCGCCGCCGTGCACCGGGTGTCCGCGCTCCACGGCAGCGGTGTCGGGCTGTTGATCGAGGAGGTCGACCGGGCCTACGCCAACGCCACCCGCGACCTCTCGACCCCCGAGCTCACGCGCATGCTGGAGGCTGCGGTGATCGAGCACCAGCCGCCGCTGGTGCACGGACGCCGCATCAAGCTGCGCTACGCCCACCAGGGCGGACGCAACCCGCCGATCATCGTGATCCACGGCAATCAGACCGACGCGGTCCCCGAGGGCTACCGGCGCTATCTGATCAACCGCTTTCGGCAGCAGCTCAATCTGCTCGGGACGCCGCTGCGCATCGAGCTCAAGAGCGGCAGCAATCCATTCGAGGGCCGTCGCAACGAGCTCACGCCGCGTCAGGTCGAGCACCGCCGGCGGCTCAAGGACTTCACCAACCGGAAACGCTAGGTTGCGGCAGGCGACCGCGCCTACGCTCATCCTGGTTTGATTCCGCTTGCCTAATGCCGCCAGACCGGTTCAGTTATGGTGACTCAATCGAGACCAAACAACGGAGACAGCCTTGCCGGAAGCCAGCTTGGAGCCGCTGACGCACATGGTAGAGAAGGTCCTGGACACCCAACGCCAGAGCCGGGAAGACATCCGCGAGATTAAAACCCGGTTGGGACGCCTGGAAAGCGATGTCGCCAGCCTGCATGTCTTTCTTGCCGAGCAGTCGGTGCGATTGGATCGATTCGGCGATCGGCTCGAGCGCATCGAGCGACGACTTGAGATCGCCGATGCCTGATCCGGCGGCGCGGCTTCCGCCCCTATACCCAGCAACCGTTCGGCCTATCAGCCGCGGTAACTAGGCGATCTCGTTAGCCGTCCGCTTTCGGCGGTCCTTCGATCCTGGCGCTGAGCTCCCCCTTCGCAACCCTGGCGCGGATGCGTGTCCCCGGCGGCACCTGTGCCGGATCGCGCACCACCTCCCCGGTCGACTCGCGGGTCACGATCGCATAGCCGCGCGCCAGAGTGGCAAGAGGGCTGCGCGCGTCCAGTCCCGCC
>JBGSTR010000635.1:0-15048 GCA_041736365.1 Chromatiaceae bacterium
AGGACTTCGGGCGCCTCGACCTCGAGGCCGCCGAAAATTTCGCCCGAGCGGCGGCCGCGGCGGGGGTCGGGCGCATCTGCTACCTGGGTGGATTGGTCCCGGACGATGCAGACAGCGAGCATATCGTTTCGCGGCGCGAGACCGGCGAGGCGTTGCGCCGGGGCTCGGTGCCGGTCACCGAGATTCGCGCCGGGATCATCGTCGGTCCCGGCTCCGCGGCGTTCGAGGTGATGCGCGACCTCGTCTACCACCTGCCGGTCATGATCACCCCGCGCTGGGTGCGCGCCAAATCGCCGCCGATCGCCCTGGACAACCTGCTGGAGTATCTGGTCCGCGCCCCCGCGCTGCCCGAGACGGCGGACGGGATCTATGATGTTGCCGGCCCCGAGACCCTGACCTACGCCGACATGATGGGTATCCTGGCGGAGGCGGCGGGACGGCGACCGCCCTGGATCATCCCGGTGCCGGTGCTTACGCCACGACTATCCTCGTACTGGCTGCGTTTCGTCACCTCCGTCCCCACCAACATCGCGCGTGCCCTGATCGGGGGACTTAAGCACGACTTCACCGCCGACACAGAGCGCCTGCGCGCGCTGGTGCCCCAACGTTTGTTGGATTTTCGGGAATCGGTTGATGCGGCCTTCGCCGCGGAACGCAACACACGGGTACAGGCCCGCTGGACCGAAGGAGCCTTCAACATGCGCAAGGGCCGCATCGACTACGCCTACTATGCCAAGCGTGCCGGGGGCAGCGCCGTCGCGCGTGCGACCTTGCCCGCCGTCTGGTCCGTGGTGTCCGCGATCGGCGGTGAGAACCGCTACTACTTCCTCAACAGCCTCTGGGCCTTGCGCGAGACCATCGACTGGGCGGTTGGCGGCCAAGGACTGAATCGCGGCCGCCGCCATCCCAGCGAGGTGCGCGTGGGCGACCGGATCGACTCCTGGGAGGTCGTCGGCGTCGAGCCTGAACGGCGCCTGACCCTGTCGTTCGGCATGCGCGCCCCGGGCGCCGGCATCCTGGAATTCGAGATCGACCCGCTCCCCGAGCAGGCGGGTCGCGCACGTACCCGAGTAACCGCCACGGCCTACTGGCACCCCGCGGGCGTTTGGGGCCTGCTTTATTGGCTCTCCATGGAGCCCGCCCACCAAGTGATCTTCCGCGGTCTCACCAGAGAGATCGCCCGTCGTGCCGAGACCTTGGGCAAGGCGACGGAACGTCCGCTCGCCGGGCCGCCGTCGCGTGCCTAGGGAGGCATCAGCGCGGGCGGGTGAGCGTAAAGTTGCTTCAAAGGCTGAGCGGCCGCGCTCTTGTGTTTCGATTCGATCGAGTGCCGGGGGCATTCAATCAGCTTCTCCACAGACGGGCGGCACGGACACCGATTCGGTCGCGCGCTCAACCGCGCGCGGCGGCATCTCGACCCGATACTAGACCGCCCACTCGATCGTGACCCGCAGGTCGTTCCAGTCGCCGGGGAAGTCGCCGCCATCTTCGCAGCGGATCAGAACCTGATGTTTGCCGTCCGGGTCGGCTTGGCTGGCATTGACGTCGCTCACCACCCAGCCGTCGCCCCACAGGGACAGGCAGGCGAACATCAGGAACGGGGTGGTGAATGTGCGCGAGCCGGTGCCGATGGTGCGGCCTTCGCCACGCCCCTCCCACTCGAAGTGCATCCGGCCGGCGCCGTCGAACACGTCGAGCCGTTGAATCTTTTTGGCGTTCGCCTGGGCATGGATGGTTACCGGCCGATCCGTCGGGATCGCCACATGAACCATTCGGGTTCCCTCGTGCATGCTGGTCTTCGCCGCCAGGGCGGCGTCCACCTCGATGATCTTGACCTCACTCATGTCGCGCCTCGTTATTTTGTTGAGCTAACCGGACGGAGAATAGGGTGTAAGGCCCGCGGGCTCAATCGTTGTCGGTTTACAGGGCGGTCGGTTGCGGCACTCGGTGCCGACCCTTGGATCCTCCCTCGGATTTGCTTTTGGCGGCTTGGGCGGCAGTTCCGCGGGCCCTGCCTGCTCGGCGATCTTCGTCTGCCGCGACCGAATCTCTAGAGGTAGACCTGCGCACCAAGCTCGACCACCCGACCGGGTGGCAAACCGAAGTAGGTCGCCCGACTGCTCGCATTTAAGGACATCGCGATGAACAGGTTCTGACGCCACAGGGCCATGGGCGAGGTCTTGTTCGGCAGCAGGGTCTCGCGGTCGAGGACAAACGTGGTGTTCTCCGCATCGCAGGGAATCCCCTTCTTGCGACACAGATCGATGGTCTCGTTGACATTGGGCTCGTCCATGAAACCGAGCTCCAGACGCGCCTGTTGAAAGCCGCGGCTGATGGGCGCCATCCGAATCCGCTTCTCCAACGGGACCGAGGGCTCGCTCAGCACCGCAACATGCATGATGACGACATGTTCATGCAGGCACTTGAAATGCTTGAGGCTGTGCAGCAATGCTCGTGGAACCTGGTCGGGATGGGCTGCCAGGTAGACCGCGGTGCCGGGGACGGTGGGGAGTCCCTCTGCTTCGATCAGCGGCACGAATTCGACCAAGGACACGCTGTCGCGACTCAAGCGGTCGAGGAGCAGCTCTCGCCCGCGTTTCCAGGTGCTCATGAGCAAGAAGAACAACGCGGCTACCGTGAGCGGAAACCAGCCGCCGGAGCCGATCTTGATCAGATTTGCCGAGAAGAAGGCCAAGTCGATGGTCAGCAACGCGCCGAGCACCAAGAGGGTCCGCGTGCGTCCCCAACGCCAGCGGCGCCGGGCGACGACGAACACCAAAATGGTGGTGATGGTCATTGTCCCGGTGACCGCGATCCCGTAGGCGGTGGCTAGGTCCGCGGCGCTGCCGAAGCCGATGACCAGAATCACTACGGCTGAAAACAGCATCCAATTCATGGCCGGAACATAGATCTGCCCCCGCTGTTGGCTGGAGGTGTGACGAACCTGCATGCGCGGGAGATAGCCGAGCTGGATTGCCTGGTGGGTGAGCGAGAAGGCCCCGGAGATGACTGCCTGGGAGGCGATGACGGTTGCGATCCCCGCCAGGACGACCAGCGGGGCCAGCGCCCAAGCCGGGGCCAGATGATAGAAGGGGTTGCTGGTGGCCCGCGCCTCGGTCAGCAGGATCGCGCCCTGCCCGAAGTAATTCAGGGTCAGGGCCGGCAGCACCACAACCAGCCAGGCGAGGCGCACCGGACCGCGTCCGAAGTGGCCCATGTCCGCGTACAGCGCCTCCACCCCCGTCACCGACAGCACCACCGCACCGAGGGAAAAGAACGCGAGTTTGGGGTTGACCGAAAAGAAGTCGATGGCATGGGTCGGCGCCAGGGCCGCCAGCACGCGGGGCTCTCCGAGGATGGCGCGCAGCCCCAGGGTGCCCAGGAGCACGAACCAGATCAGCATGATGGGCCCGAACCAAACGCCAACCCGGCCTGTGCCGAGGCGCTGAAACGCGAACAGTCCAAAAAGGATCACGAGGGTAATGGGGACGACCCAATCGGCCAGGGCGGGCTTGATCACCTCCAAACCTTCCACCGCCGACAGGACTGAAATGGCGGGCGTGATGATCCCGTCCCCGTAGAAGAGCGCCGCGCCGAAGAGCCCCAGGAGGATCAATCGCTGACCCAGCCGGTGATTTCCCACGCGCCGCCGCACCAGGGCGATCAGGGCCATGATGCCGCCCTCGCCGCGGTTGTCCGCGCGCAGGATGAGCATCACGTACTTGAGCGTGACCACGATCACCAGCGACCAGAACACCAGGGAGAGAATGCCTAGGATGTTGCCCGGCTCGACCGGGATCGGATGAACGGTATTATTGAATACCGCCTGCATGGCGTAGAGCGGACTGGTGCCGATATCGCCGTAGACAATCCCCAGGGCGCCGAGGGTGAGCGGCCCGAGCCGAGCGTGGCCTGGCGGTGGCTGAGCGGGCGGCGCATGGCCCCGTTCCCCACGCCCGGTTGCCTCGCCTTCCGGAAACCTAGGAGACTCTGATGCTGGAACGTGCATTGGAACCGCGCAGCGCAAGAAGCGCAAAGGATTCAACTGGCTACGGCCGCCGTATCGGGAAACAGTCTCGCCGTTGCTCGGGAAGCGCCAGCGGAGCGCGGTGGCGCCGGATGCGTGTGCGATCATAAACCACACCGGCGAAAAAATTACTTCTCGTTAAAACGCGCAACGATGACGCCGTTCACCTGCGCATCCGCGTCACGAGCGCGCCTCGCGCCCGCGGGTGACTCGGAGGGCGAAATTCGATGGTTGACGCTTACGGCTTGCCGCGCGGCCCGCGTCCGGCCGGGTACCTTTATGGCTGAGAAGCGCTTTCCCTGACCAAGCAAGGGGCTGCCGCCGTGTCGGCCCTTGGCCCCGGGGCCGCGCGAGCGCACTCGACGGCATCGTTGACGATCATGCGGAACCGGTGTGGTCAGGGGTTTCCCTAAGGAATAGAGGGTCCTTGGTCGATCAACATGCGTCTATGGTGCGGACTCCGGCTCGGGACTATGATTATCGGCTGTCTTCCCGGCAACTCTCTCCAAATCGGCATCGCCCAACATCGCCGTGACCCGAACCCCTACGACCCAGCCGAGTGACGCGGGCGTCGCGCGGGCGCACGAGCCACCCAATCCGAACCGGCCCGCCATCTCGCTACTCGGCTCGCTGCGACGCGCCGTTCCGCCGTTGTTGGTGGCCGCCACCGGGCTGGCCGCTTGGTTCGAGCTGCGGGGCTTCGACTTCAATGCGCTGCACGAGAGCGTACGCCAACTGCCCCTCGGCCTGCTTCTTGGGCTCCAGCTCCTGGCCCTGGTTGCGGTCTTCTCGATGGTCCTTTACGACTGGTCGTTAAGTCGGTGGCTCCAATTGGGCCTGCCGGTGGTCCGGCTGATCCGCTATAGCTGGGTCGCCAACACCATGAATAATCTCATCGGCCTATCGGGGCTGGCGGGATCCGGCATTCGTATCTTGCTGCTCACCCGCGACGGCATCCCGACCCGCACCGCCGCGCTCTATTCGGGCGTAATCATGCTGTCGGTGCCCGTGGGGTTGTCGGTGCTGGTGCTCATCGCGCTGACGCAGGGTCATGTGGACCTGGTACCCAAGCTCATCCCTCGCTGGGCGGTGCGCTCGATTCTCATCGCCTATAGCGCGTACCTGCCGGTCTTTCTCGCCCTCGCGGCCAGCCGGGTGCTGATGCACCGAGTCCTCAGCGGAGAGGCGCGACTCGGCTGGGCGCGTGGATTGAGCTTGGTCGGAATCTCGGTGATCGACTGGCTGCTTGCGGTGCTGGTTGCTTGGAGCTGCATGGCCGCCTCCGGTGCCCAGATCGCGCCCGGCACCTTCCTGAGTGCATTCACCTTTGCCGCCACCCTGGGCGTGATCAGCCTGATCCCCGGTGGGATCGGCGTCTTCGACGCCTCGCTGCTGATCATGCTGACCGGCGCCGGGGCGCCGGCCGAGCCTGCCGCGGCCGGACTGCTGGTATTCCGCCTTGTCTATTACTTGGTGCCCTGGCTGATCGGGCTCTACCTGGGGGGCGGTCTGCTGAGCCGAACGGAATCGCCAATCCTGAAGCGGGTCGCCAAACATTGGCAGGACAATCCGCTGATCGGCCTGCTGCGGCTACCGCTGCTGGTGATCGCCGGGCTCGGCGTACGCCTGCTTGGCCTGCTCACCTTTGCGACCGGTCTGCTGCTGCTCGTTTCGGCCGCGCTGCCGTCGCTCGAGGAGCGGGTGGAGCGCCTGCTGCTGGTGCTGCCACTGGGTGCGATCGAGCTCTCGCACTTCCTGTCGGTGGGCGTTGGTGTGCTGCTGATCGCCCTGTCGCGCGGGATCGGACTACAGGTGCGCTCCGCCTATCAGGTCGCCATGCCGCTACTGTTGGCGGGGGCTCTCCTCAGCCTGCTGAAGGGGGCGGCGGCCGAGCAGGTCCTGTTTTTGCTGGCGGTTGCGGGGCTCCTGTGGTCGCGTCGCAATGCCTTCTACCGCATCTCCTATCCGCTGTTCTCCCAGCGCGGCCTGCTGTGGCTGCTGGCCCTGGTCGCCAGCGTCGTCGCCTACATTTTGCTCGGCACCTGGCTGCACAGCGAGGGACTGAGCGATAGCGGCTTGTGGCTCCAGTCCGAGCCTCATCTGCACGTCGCCCGTTACCTGCGCTCCCTGCCGCTGGCGATACTCGCGCTGGCGGGGTGGCTCGCCTGGGGCATCTTCCGTATGCCAAACCCCGAGCTTGCGCCGCCGGACGGGGCGGCGCTCACGGAGGCGCGCGAGTGGCTGGAGTCGAACGACGGCGGGACCTTCGCGCATCTGCTCTTCATGGGCGACAAACACCTCCTGTACGTCGCGGAGCGTCGCTGTCTGATCCAGTGCAAGCGCATTCGCAGTCGCTTGGTCGCCTTGGGCGACCCGATCGGCGATGGGCAGTCCTATGGGCGCGCCATCCTCGAGTTTCGCGATCTGGCCGACCGCTACGACCTCGACCCGGTGTTCTACGAAGTTGCCAACGAGCACCTGCACCTTTACCACGATTGCGGATTCGCGCTGTTCAAGGCCGGTGAGATGGCCCAGGTGCCGGTCGCCGATTTCACCTTGGCGGGCCGCCGTAATCAGTCGCTCCGCACCGCCGTCAATCGCGCCGTGCGCGACGGACTGACGGTCGAATTGCTGGAGCCACCGCTGGACGAGGCCCTGTGGTCGACCCTCGAAGCCATCTCCAACGCCTGGCTGCGGGAGCGCGGCGGAGGCGAAAAAAGCTTCTCACTCGGCTTTTTCGATCGCGGATATCTCTCCCGGGCGCCGTTGTTCGTGGTTCGTGACGGTCAACGAGTCCTCGCCTTCGCGAGCCTGACGCCGTCCTATCTGGGGCGTAGAGAGCTGGGGCTGGATCTGATGCGTCACGTGCCGGACGCTCCATCCGGGACCATGGATTTTCTCTTTACCCGGGTCATCGAATGGGCCCGGGACGAGGGCTATGAATGGTTCAATCTGGGTATGGCGCCCCTGAGCGGCGTCGGTAATGTTCGCTACGCCCGTCCAGACGAGCGGCTCGCTGCCGTGGCCTATGACTACGGGAGTCGTCTATACAATTACAAGGGCTTGCGCAGCTTTAAGGAGAAGTTCCATCCGCTTTGGCAAAGCCGTTACATTGCCTATCCGCTCTATCGGCCGCTGCCCACGCTATTGGTCGACGTTGCCGCTCTAATCGCCGGCGGCTACCGGCGCGTCCCGCTCCGCCCGTGAGCTGAGCGGCCCGCGTCCGCCAGGCCCCGGGTTGAGAACGGCCAGGCGCTACGACGCCCCTCATAGAAAGAGATCTCGACTCCATGTCAATCATTGTCGGTGCGTTCCCGGTAAGCAAAGGACGCTCTCTGCGCGCTTCGTGGCTGTGCCTCGCGCTGGTCTGCACTCACGCGTCTTGCTTATCGTTCGCCGCGGTGGCTGCGACCGACCCGGATGTCAACAACGCGAGCGCAACAGCGATGCCCTCTGCCGCAATCACCGAGGAGTCCGTGACCCGCAACGGTCGGGTCCTGCACCTCGTCCATCCCGAGGGCCCGCCGAAGGGGCTGGTGCTCTTCTTCCCCGGATCGGGCGGCTGGGAGACGGCTGTCGCCACCGCCGACGAGGTCGCCGGTCAGGGTCTGCTGGTGGTGGGGATCGACTGGTCTAAAGGACCCGCGACGGAGCCGCCGGCCCCTTGCTGGGACTTCGGAGCGCAGGCGGCGCGGCTCGTGGGATGGGTAAAAAGGCTCTGGAGCGGGGAGTCCGAACCGGATACGCCGGCCGCGTGCTGGAATCTAGCCGATGAGCTGAACGATCTCGCGGAATGGACGCAAGAACGCGAGAACCTGCCTTCCGACGCTCTGCCCATCGTGATGGGAGCGGGGGACGGGTCCGCGCTGGTCTACACGGCCTTGTTGCAATCGCCGCCGAATCGATTTCACGCCGCGGTGAGCTCGGATTTCTGTCCGCGCTGGCCGTCGCCGGTACCCCCTTGCCCGGGCGACGAGCTTTCCACAGCCATGGTTGAGGGCGATCGGTTGCTCCCGGCAAAACAGGTTCCCGCCGGTTGGTTTCTGTTCGCCGACCAAGCGAACGCGGCGCAGTCACTCCCGCCGGAGCAAGCCTGCCCCGCGGATCAGGTGAGCGCGTTCATCCAGCACATGGCAAATGCCCGAATGGTCGGCAACGCTCCGGCGCGCAGCGCGCCCGCCGCGGGCGAGGAAACCCCGAGTCCGCTGGCATCTTTGTTCCAATGGCTCGACCCGCGCATCCCCAATCAGGTCGGCATGGGCTCCGCGGACGCGGACATCGCCGGACTGCCGCTGAACGAGGTGCGTGCCGCGGCGGAAGATCCCGCGACCTTTGCCGTCATGCTCTCGGGCGATGGTGGCTGGGCGGCGCTCGATCGCGGGGTGAGCGCGACCCTCGCCTCCAAGGGGATCAGCACCGTGGGTTGGGATTCACTGAGCTACTACTGGACGGCGCGCTCGCCGGCCGAGGCGACCAATGATCTCGTTCGCGTCCTGCGACACTATCTGGACGCCTGGCACAAGGAACGCGTGATCCTGATCGGCTATTCCTTCGGTGCCGAGGTGCTGCCCTTCATGGCCGATGGCCTGCCCCCCGATCTGCGTGAGCGCGTGGATCTCGTCGCGCTGCTCGGTTTGGGACCGACCGCCATGTTCGAATTCCATTTGAACGACTGGCTCAGCACCGGCCGCGGCGCCGACGCCCTGCCGGTATTGCCGGAAATCAGCAAGCTCGGGTGGACGCCGGTGCTGTGCGTGCAGGGAGCGGAAGAGGAAGACAGCATCTGCCCGCAGCTCACCGACCTCGGCGTCAAGGTCCATAAGGTCGCGGGCGATCATCACTTCGAGGAGGACTATGCGGGCGTTACCGGTCTGATCCTCGACGCGGCCGCCACGCCCCGGCTTTCGGACCCCGGGAGCTAGTCGCGACCGCTTGCGCTTGGCGGAAGTCGTTACCCGCATAGCGAGGCGGCTTCCGCCGGCCGATCGTGCCGGGTCCGGGCGTATCTCGCCTGTCACTGCTTCTTTTCGTCCTTTTCTACGCGCGGCTCCATTGGCGTACGCCTCCATTCTCACGCGTTCTGCGGTCCTACGAGGATTCCTGGAATCACCAGCGGTTCATTCGGCTCAACAGCGCCCAGCGGAAAAAAAGAGTGTCCGGCGCTCGTAAACGTCCTCTCGTAAGAAGAGAGCGTTTGCCGCTGGCAACAATGCGCCAAAAAAACAGAGTGCCTAGCGTCGAACCTCAGCCGGCTGGGCGAGGTTGCCGCCATCGTCCTGGATTTCTGCAGCTGTCGGGATGACGGGGTGCTGGACCAAACCGGCCCGTCGCCCCGGCAGGGATTCCCAGGCCCAGTGGCAGGTAAGGCAAGCCGGCAGAATAAACAAATGCGCAAGATACGTACTCTACCTGATTCCCAGGCCCCAGTGGCAGGTAAGGCAAGCCGGCGGCTCGCTGAGGTATGGCGCTAATCACCAAGATAAAGAGAGTGTCTGCCGCTCTTACCCGTTCTTGTTTTTGGCCCCCGTTGGGGGCCTACCCGGACTGCGTCAACTAGAACGAGGTATCTATGCAACAAATCGCCGAATACGATCCGACCGAGCTGCGCATCTCCTACTCGCAGATCCGCGGCATTCCGCGCGCTCAGCAGGACGCCCTGCTGGTGGGGATTACCGTCGAGCAGCAGGACACCATTGATGAGTCCACGTCCGCGGGCTCCAACGCGCCGACCCTTGTTGGCATTGCCGACGGCGTCGCCTCGACGCCGCACGCCGCACGCATGTCGCGCCGACTGCTCGCAAGTATCGCCGCTGCCTACCGGCAGGGCGTCGTGGCGTTCAACGCCAGGCTCATTCGCCGGGCGCAGGTCGCCGTTTCCGCCGCCGTGGCGACCGGGGAATTGAGCGATGAGAGCGCATCCACCATCGTGCTCGCGGAGATTAAGAACGGAATCGTGACCGTGCTCAATACCGGTGATTCGCGCGCCTACCTGATCGACCGGATCACCGGCGCACGGAGCCGCCTGAGCAAGGACCACACCTCGTTCGAGCTGCTGAAAGCCGACGGGGAGGTGCCGTCAGACGCCGAGGAGTGCGACTACGGAAGCGTCGCCACCGGTCTGATCGACGCCGTTACCGCCGCGCCGATGACCGACGACGAATTCCAGGTCCACATGGGCTATGCACGTCTGCAACCCGACCACGTGGTGCTGCTGTGCAGCGATGGGGTGACCGCGCACCTGGGGGACGCCGAAATTGCCGAGCAGGTCGTGCAGGCGACGGCGTCCGGCGAGGAGCCCTGCAAGCGCATCATCGAGCTCGTGCGCACCAGGGGAGCGAGCGACAACACCACGGTGGTGCTCGTTGAGGTATCTTCCGTATTGAGGTCGACAAAGGAGGCTTTATGAACGAAGAAGAGCAGCAACTATTCGACGGGGTGCCCGCAAACGGCTCATATATCACGAACCCGGAGCTGCGCAGGCGCCTGGACTGGGAGTCGGATCGCTATTGGCGCGTGCGCAACGCACTTATTGACCGAAACCGATTGGCCGTTGCGCGCGGTCGCGGAGGCCTGGTCTGCCGGATCATCGAGCCGACCGCCGTCCCGGACGCCCTGGGGGAAGCTCGACCTTTTGTTTGTCCGCAAGCCGTGAGGGAGGAGGATCTTTATGTGCCGTTGGCAAACGTACTAAATAACGAGTGGGCGCGTGAAAAGCGCCTTGATAGTTGGATTGTTCATACGACCGCCCGGCAAGGTCGGCGTGACACGGGCGGCCGTTGGTCCCGGCCCGACCTCGTGTTGGTAACGAAATCCACATATCCCTACATACCTGGACGTCACCTCGATGTCGTGACATTCGAGGTCAAGCCCGCGGATGGATTGGATGTCACTGCGGTCTACGAGGCGCTGGCGCACCTGCGCGCCGCAACCAAGGCCTACGTTCTTCTGCACGTGCCGGATGCGGATGCAAACCGGCTTCGCGATGCGCTAAGCGAAATCTCTGCGGAAGCGAAACGGCATGGCATTGGCGTGGTCACGGTGAGCCAACCAGACGACTTCGCAGGATGGGAAGAGGTCGTTGAGCCGGTCCGGCGGGAACCCGATCCGCTCAGACTCAACGATTTTCTTGCCACCCAGCTTGAAGGCGGCCAACTGGAGACGTTGCTGCGCTGGTTCCGGTAGTCCATAACCAGCGTTGCCCCCACACGACGGAAGCCGGCGTGCCGTCGTGTGGGGGCAACGCCAAAGCGTTCCCTCCGCACTCGCCGGGCGCTAGTTCGGCTTACACGGCTTACCCTCGTACTCCATTCGGTTCAACACATACTCGTGACCGTTCCAACGATGGACGGGAAAGCAGAATCCGGGCCCGCCGATCTCGATGTCGGGCCAGCCGCCGGAGCCGTGCGTGGTCAAGAAGTTTGGGAAGCCCGAGTCATAAGTGATCAGCTTCCAACTGCCGTCGGCCTGTTGGCTGACGATCTTGTAGCCCTGGCCGGTGAAGCCGTAGCAATAGGTACCGCCCTCGACGATCACCGCCTCCGGCCGGCCGTCGCCATTGAGGTCCTTCACCTGTTGGATCTCACCCGGCGAATACGAGGGGGTCCCGGGATCGTCGCAGTCGCTTCGCCACTGGGCACCCTTGCGCGTAAAGCCGGCCGCGGCGAAGGCAGCGGCCTCGTCCGCCGGGGAGAGCTGCGCGCCGGCGCCGACCGCGCCGTCCACCGGCAACGTCGCCACCGAACCCAAGACCAGCCAGCGAAGCGTCTTCATCCCATTGCCCCCGTGGTGTGGTACAGCGGTTGAATTGTGCACGGCATGACCCGCGCCCGGTACGACAGGCGAAGTCTCACCGATCACCTCGCATCTGTCGATCACGCGGGACGCAAAACCCTCGTCCGAGGGCGGGATGCCAAGTTATCCGTGGTGGGCGGAGAGACATCTCGACCGGATCGATCGCCGCGGTCGTTTCGATCGGCATGGGTCGGCATCGCTCGCGTCCGCCCCGGGCGAGCTAAGGCTATAATCCGGGAGATTCAGGCGAACGTGACGATACGATGATCACTGTGCACGAAGAGTACCTGGTTGACGAAGCGGGAAACCGCAGGGCCGTAGTGCTGCCGCTTGCGGCGTGGCAGCAGATCAAAGAAGAGCTGGAGGAGCTCGACGACATTCGAGCATACGACCAAGCCAAGGCTTTACCCTCGGAGCCCGTAGCGTTCGAGCAGGGGATACGCGAAATCCATGAGGGCAAGATCGATTGACTTACGGCCTTGTCATCGAGCGGCGGGCCCAACGTTCACTATCACGAGTCGCTGCGCCGGACCGCGACCGCATCGCGGACGCCATCCGGCGCTTGGCCGATGAGCCAGACCCCGCGGCGTTAAGAAACTTAGCGGACGGAATGGCTGGAGAATCCGTGTCGGTGACTATCGCGTGCTCTACGAGATCGACGCGGAACGCATCTTGATACTGGTGGTGGACGTCGGTCACCGGCGAGAGATCTATCGGTAGACGGAATCCAGCACGGCGATCCTCCCTCGCTCAACCCAAAATGTGCCTCCGCTTTCCTGGCAAGCTTTGAGTTTCAGCAGCAACGTAGGGCGGGAAAGCGACAGCGCATCCCGCCGATTCGCTCGCACCCCGCCGATGCGGTCGAATTCCCCCAATTCCCCATGACCCGCGAAACGAGGCTGGTTGCAAGGCGAAATCGTCGTTCGAGGGCGTGAAGCCAAGTCATGCGTGGTGGGTGGTGGGGCTTTCGGACGGCGGGATGCGCTTTCGTTTTCCCGCCCTACGCGTTCCTTGCAAATCTAAAACAATGCTTTTAATTTGCGAGGATGATCCCGCGTTCGGTCCGCTCAAAGGTCGAAGCTGCCTTGGCACGCCAGGCCGCAGTGGCGCTCATCGGACCGCGCCAGGTCGGCAAGACAACCCTCGCGCACGAGATCGCCAGCACTCGTCCGTCAATCTACCTGGACCTCGAAGCCACGGCGGACAGGGACAAGCTCTCCGACCCCAAGCTCTTTCTGGACAGGCATGTCGATAAGCTTGTTGTGCTCGACGAGATCCACCGCGTCCCGGCCCTGTTCGAGGCATTACGCGGGATCATCGATGCCGGCCGACGCACCGGTCATCGGACGGGGCGTTTCCTTATCTTGGGCTCGGCAAACATCGACCTCCTTCGACAGTCCGGGGAGACCCTCGCCGGGCGAATCGCCTACGTGGACCTCGCGCCGCTGACGGTAGGGGAAATCGACTCCGGCGACCTCGCGAGGCTTTGGCTGCGCGGCGGATTCCCCGATAGCTTCCTGGCGGCCACGGACAGCGAGAGCCTGGAGCTGTGCGAGAGCTTTGTGCGCACCTATTTGGAGCGCGATGTGCCGATGTTCGGACCGCGTATCCCGGCAGAGACCCTGAGGCGACTCTGGACCATGCTGGCGCACAACCAAGGCACCCTGCTCAACGCATCACGCCTGGCCTCGGGCCTGAGCGTCTCGGCACCGACCGTAGCCAGCTACATCGACCTGCTGGTGGACCTGCTCCTGGTGCGCCGGTTGCCGCCGTTCCATGCGAACGTGGGCAAGCGGCTGGTCAAATCCCCGAAGACCTATGTCCGGGACAGCGGCCTGACCCATGCGCTGCTCGGTATCGAGACCTTCGAGGACCTGCTCGGACACCCCGTTTCCGGCCCAAGCTGGGAGGGCTTCGTCATCGAGAACCTGATCGCGGCCGTCCCGAGCCGAACCCTGGCCAGCTTCTATCGCACCGCCGCCGGCGCCGAGATCGACCTGGTCCTGGAGCTTGGGGGACGCGTGGGTACCTGGGCCGTCGAGATCAAACGCAGCCTCGCCGCCAAACCCCAGCGCGGGTTCTACCAGGCAGTCGAGGACATCCAGCCTACCAAGGCCTTCGTCGTCCACGCGGGCGAAGACCGTTACCCGATCGCCGAGGGCATCGAGGCCATCGGCCTGCGGGAGATGGCCGGACTACTGAGCGAAACGACAACCGCGAACCTAAAGCCGTAGGGCGGGAAAGCGAAGCGCATCCCGCCGATTCATTCCTCCGCTCGGTACAGATCCCGCTGATTCGTCGTGATCCCAGAAACGCGTGGCGCAAGGCTGAATTGTCGTCGGAGGGCGGGAAGCCAAGTCATCCGTGGTGCGTGGTGCGGCGTTTCGGACGGCGGGATGCGCTTCGCTTTCCCGCCCTACGTGCTTTCCCGCCCTGCGTGTGGGTGCGGTCGTGTTGCGGGGTAGGGTGACGAGGGCGGGGCATGGGTGGTCGGCGAGGGAGCAGACGAACGCGGGAACAAGATGGGGGGCGCTCGATCAATGGGTTTCGAACGACTTTATGTCTTCGTCGGCCGACCAATCCTCGGGGAGAATGCCATCGCGAACATATCGATGGAAGCTGGAGTATGGCCTGTCCGCGACACGGCGGACATGCCCGTGCTTGACCGGGTTGTAGTGGATGTAATCGACGTGACGCGCGAAATCTTTTTCGTCGCGAATGACGTGCTCCCAGAATCGGCGCTGCCGGATGCCGCGCTCGCCCTTCCTGTCGCGACGCGCAGAAAGGGGCTCACCCGGCGGAATTCGGGCCGCAAAACGCGCCTTGATGTCATGCCATCGCGGCGAAAAGTCGCTGTCATCCGGCGGCAGTGTCCAAATGCAGTGAAGGTGATCGGGAAGGATGACGATGGCATCGACGATGAAGGGTCGGCGCTGCCGCGCGGCGGCAAACACGGCCCGCAGATCGTCGATGTGCACGGTCAATAGCCCGCGCCGTCGTTCAAGCACGTTCACGGTAAAGAAGAAGGTACCGCCGGGAACGAAGGCGCGAACGTAATTCGGCATCCCATGTCCCCGCCCTACGTGGATCGGCTGAGGATGGCGTAGACCTCTGCCAGGGCCTCGGGACCGCCGACGTTGCCGGGGAAGATGACGACCGGCAGGTTGGGGAAGCGCGGGTGGTCGGCGGGGCAGCGCACCATCGAGCAGCCGGCGCGCACCTGGCCCAGG
>JBGSTR010000657.1:0-1642 GCA_041736365.1 Chromatiaceae bacterium
CACCGCCGCGGCCTGCTCGGCGGCCTCCAGCTCCTGCGCTTCCACCTGCCCCAGCAAGCGGTCCGCGAGGTCGAAGTCGCCGGTCTCGACCGCCTCCCGCGCCTGCTCCAGCAGCCCGCCGGTCTCGGAGGTATCCGGGGAGCACCAAGAGCGCAGTCGGCCGATCAGCTCGCGGTGCCGCAGCGTGATGTCGGCGAGGGTTTCAACCAGATCCTCAGGCGCCAGGGAATGTTCGCCGACGCTGCGCAAGATGCCGACCAACGCCGAGTCGCTCACCCCCAGCCGCCCGGCGAGTTGTCGGACGGGCTCGAGCGACCCGGGCTCATCGCTCAAGGCGGCTCCGATGGCCTCGAGGATTTGCCCGGAAGTCGGTCCGGGATTGCTCATTTCGCCCTCGCCGGGGGTATCGGATGCCTCCCCGGCGGGATCAGACGGCACGGCGGCCAACCGAGTTTGCATAGTTGAAGTCCACGGGTGGTTCAAGATTGCTTAGCGGACATGGCCTGGAGTCAAGCCGATTTGGACAACGTGGTTTCTACCAAGAATTCCGGGCCCAAGTCTGTGGAGCGGCGCAAAATTCGAGCGCGATTTTCGCCCGACAAGTTGCGCGGCGCCCCTTCCGCATGCCGCAATTCGATCGGTCGAGACCGCCCCGACGTCCCGCGGCGGAGATCACAGACGCGCGCGCTCAAGCTCCCGTCGAGCACCAGGGCTTTGGGCGGGTACGCCCCAGCACCCGCCACGCAAGCCCGAAACGCGGTTTGCGGCTCGCCAAGGCACCCGCTGTGCTAGGATTCGCGGCTTCTGCGCCGGCGTCTGCTCGCAGCGGACGTTCGGGCATTCCATCGCGGTTGCTTCGAGGAGGCCTTAGGTGAAGGTGCGTCTGGTTGCGCTTGTATTGGTGACGATGTACGCGATGTCGACGCTGACGGGCTGCGCGAGCGGGCCATCCGTATCCACGTGGGACGTCGGCAACAAACCGCAGATGATGCTGCCCGGCGCGTCGCGTTCCGACGTAAAGAGCTTGGCCATGGGCTCGGCCCGCAGCAAGGGCTGGAGCGTCGTGAAGTCCACCGACGACCAGTTGGTCATGCAGCGGCCGCTTGACCCGGCATCGCCCGCCGTGGTCGCCCTCGGCGTGGGTGCCGCGGCGGCCCCGGTCGTCGAGGTGACATCCCTGTTTCTCGAGGAATCCGGTGGTGTAAACGTGGTGCTCGGCGCCGAGCTGGTCACCAAGGCGTCTGGCGACAAGGAGGCGAAACGCGTCGACTTTACCGAAACCTATCGCGACGCACTGAACAAGTCGCTGGATTCGTTGCGCAACTCCTGGTCGGACAGCCAGACTCAGACCCGGATTGCTCGAGCGGTTCCGCCGGCGCATCAAGCAAGCGACGACGTACAGTACGGCACGGTGCCCGACACCAGCGACGGGGCCGCCAGCAAAAACCCGCTGGTGCGCACCTGGGCGGATGCGGTGGACGAGGAACGCACGGCAAAGGCCCAAGAGGGTCGGTCGCCGGAACCTTACTATGCAGCACCGCCCCCGTCGGCGGCCCCGCCAGCGCCTGAATATGCCGCACCCGCGGCGACCCCAGCCGCGCCGATGCCATCGTCCCCGACACCTGCCGCGTCGCCGCCAACC
>JBGSTR010000676.1:0-4834 GCA_041736365.1 Chromatiaceae bacterium
ATGGATGCGGGAGACGCCGATCCCCGGGACTGGCGCGGGGTCGCCGAATTTATCGCCGAGGCGCAGCTGCGCGGGATCGCGGACGCTTGCGCGCGCATCCTCTCGCGGGGGAATCTCCCGGCGGATGTCCCGCTGGTGGGCGCCGGGGTGGGGTGTTTTGTTGCGCGCCGTCTGGCGGAGCGGCTACACCGACCCTATGTTTCGTTCGAGCAATTTTTCGATTCAGCGGCCACGGCGGGGGCGGGGGTTGGCGACTGCGCGCCCGCCGCCGCCGTTGCAAGCCTTGCCGCGCAGGAGCTGGCCAGATGACGGGTTCGATTGCGAGAGAGTTTCACTACCTGGCGGACAGCACCCCGCTGTTCGACGCCCTGGCGCATCGCCCGTGGCCGATGTTTCTGGACAGTGGGCGCCCCTACAGCCAGCAGGGGCGCTACGACATCCTGACCGCGGATCCGCGTTCGGTGCTCATTACCAGTGGAATCAAGACCGAGATCCGCGACGAATCCGGCGTCCGATTTTCGCTCGAGGATCCTTTTGCGCTGCTGCAGGCGGAGCTCGGTCCGCCGCGATCCGGGCACGAGGGGCTGCCCTTCAGCGGCGGGGCGGTTGGCTACTTCGGCTACGATCTTGGCCGGCGAATCGAGCGTCTACCCAGCCTGGCCCGGGATGCCGAGCACATCCCCGACATGGCGGTCGGCATCTACGACTGGGCACTGGTCGTCGATCACGAGGCGCGTCGCAGCCAGTTGGTTGCCGCCAATCGGGAGGGACTCGATCGCGCAGGGGCGCTCCTTGCGCCGGCGCTCGAGTCGCGCGGCCCGGGGCGTCCGCCGGTACCGTTTCGGGTGCTGGACCGAGTGGAGTCCAATCTCACCCACGACGAGTATCTCGCCGCGATCGCGCGCATCAAGGAATACCTGCGCGAGGGCGATTGCTATCAGGTGAACTTTGCCCAACGCTTCTCGGCCCGCGCCGAGGGAGACCCGTGGCAGGCCTACCGGGCGCTGCGCGAGATGAACCCCGCGCCGTTCGGCGCCTATCTCGGAACACCCGGTTGCCGGGTGTTGTGCTCCTCGCCGGAGCGCTTCCTGCGGGTCGTCGAGCGCGAGGTGGAAACCAAGCCGATCAAGGGTACCGCACCGCGTGGGCGCGACCCCATCGAAGATCTGATGTTGGCCGACGCATTGCGCAGCAGCCCGAAGGACCGGGCCGAGAATCTGATGATCGTCGATCTTTTGCGCAACGACTTGGGCAAGGTCTGCGCCACCGGCAGCGTGCATGTTCCCGCGCTCTTCGATTTGGAACGTTTCGCACGGGTGCAACATCTGGTCAGCACCGTGCGCGGCCGGCTGGCGGAGGGTCGCACCGCGCTCGATCTGCTGCGTGCCTGTTTCCCCGGCGGCTCCATCACCGGTGCGCCGAAGCTGAGAGCAATGGAGATTATCGAGGAGCTGGAGCCGCAACGGCGCGGTGTCTACTGCGGCGCGATCGGTTATCTCGGGTTCGACGGTGCGATGGACACCAATATCGCCATCCGCACGCTCGTCTACTCGGAGGGCGAGGCTCGCCTATGGGCCGGCGGCGGCATCGTCGCCGATTCCGATTCCGAGTCCGAGTACCGGGAGTGTCACCACAAGGCGGCCGCGCTGCTGGATCTGCTCGATCGCCTGCGGCTCGACGACGTCGCCCGTGTGGGTCGTTAAGCTCGGAGGCAGCCTCTATACGTCGGATCGTCTGAGGCCTTGGCTGCAAGCGCTGGCGCTGCGCAACGATTTGGTCGTGGTGCCGGGCGGCGGGCCCTTCGCGGATCAGGTGCGCGAGGCACAGTCTCGGTGGGGGTTCGACGACGCGACGGCGCACCATTTGGCCCTGCTCGCGATGGAGCAGCTCGGGCGGATGCTGTGTGCGCTCGAGCCCGGCCTGGAGCCGGCCGAGAGCCCCGATGAGATTCGCGCATCATTACACGCGGGTCGCACGCCGGTGTGGATGCCGACCCGCATGGTGTTGTCGGATCCCCGAATCGCCACCGGTTGGGACGTGACATCGGACTCGCTGGCGGCTTGGCTGTGCCGCCGGTTGGACGCCGATGGGTTGGCACTGGTCAAGGCGCGGTTGATCGAGGGGGTGTCGGCGGACGCGCGGACTTGGTGCGACGCGGGGATTGTCGATCGCGCCTTTCCCGAATATGTCGACGCCCTGCGGGTGCCCATTCGTCTGCTTTCGCAGATGGATTCGGGGTGCCTGGCAACAACCTTGGCCGAGCAAGCCTCGCCCGAATGACCCGACCTATCCCGTACAGCCGTCCACCGCGGCGGGTGCGAAGTGCTCAGGTCTCCGCCGGAAACCCGTAAGGGGGATCGCTAAAGCGCAGCACCGGGCCGTCCTCGCCGAGCCGCGCATCGCCGGCGGCGGCGACCTCTTTTTCCACCACCGCCAGCAGCTCGTAACGTCCCGGGGACGCGGCGCGTGCGTCGACCACTCGGCCGCTTGCCTGCTCCGAAGTGCTGAGCGCCGAATGAAGCTCGTCGCCGGGGCGCGGCGGAGTGCTCGCATCGACCGCGGCGTAATACATCCTGCGCTTGAGCTTGCCGAGGTACTGCATCCGAGCGACGACCTCCTGGCCGGTGTAGCACCCCTTGGTGAAGCTCACCCCATCGATCAACTGCATGTTTACCATTTGCGGCACGAAGGCGTCCGCGGTGGTCGCGCAAACCGTCGGGATGCCGGCGCGTATGTCGTGCAAGGCCCAAACGTCGGCAGCCGCAAGCGTCGCTTCCGGAGCGAATACGCTCCACAAGCGAGCAACCGCGTCGAACCCTCCGGTGATCTGGAATCTGGGGATTGCGCCGGGCAACCGCACGACCATGACCCCGTTGGTTGTGGCCATTTCGTTCGGCTGTGCGGGCACTGCCAGTCCGCCGCTGGACAAGATGTCCGCGGCGCGGATACCGGCGGCGCCCAGCCGGATGAGGTCGTCGCTCACGTCCGTCACCTCGACCCGGGAGCGCAGCACGAACATTCGCAACCTGGCGAGGATGCCGGGTACCAGCTCGCGCGGTAGCTGCAAGTACACCGCGTCTCCCATGCGCATGACGTGGAAGATCGCAAGCAGTCGACCTTTGGGGCTACAGTGACCGCTGAGCTGGGTGTGAGTCTCCGTTACGCGGCGAATGTCGTTGGTGAGCTGTCCCTGCAGAAACGTCATCGCGTCCTCGCCCGTGACGCGGATGAGACCCAGGTGCGACAGGTCGCAGACCGTGCAGCGAGCACTCGGATCGTCGTCCGCCGGGTGCGCTGCCTCGCTCCCGGGGGCCGCTCGCGCGGCGAGAAACTCCTGCCACTGTAGATTCATGGGTACGGCCTCCGAGTGGGGCGTCGGTGATCGACAAGGGGACGCGGGCGTAATGTGCGTATCATACGCAATCGTTTCGCCGGATCGCGCGCCACGGTTGCATTGGCTTGAGTAGCCAGAGTAGGTTGGGGCGGCTGAAACGAACCCCAACGCGCACGGGCGGCGTCTGTCGAGGTCGTTCGTCACTCCACCCGCAGGTCAAGATGCCTGCACGTTCCGGTCTTGCCATCGGCACGGGTGCGGGCTAACGCGGTGCGCATGGAGACTCATCGGAATCATTCGCTCACAGGAGATTGCAGCGCTTTGTCGACACATCAAGCGAGCCCGCCACTCGACAGCCTGGTCCTCTATAAGGTTCGGCCGGCCCGGGTCGTCGCCGTGGGGGAAAAGGTCGAGATCGAGCTGGAGCGCGGTCAGACCAAGCGCGTGCGCGCAAAGGACATCGAGCTGCTGCATCCCGGACCTCTGCGAAGCCTGAGCGAGCTGATTCCGCAAGAGGGCGAGATCGACGCGGCTTGGGAGCTTCTCGAAGGCGGCGAGACCACCCTGCGTGACCTGACGGAGCTTGCCTTCGAACATTTCACCCCGGCAACCGCGTGGGCGGCGTGGCAGGGTGTAACGCAGGGCCGATGTTTCGTCGGCACGCCCGGGCTGATTCACGCGCGCCAACGCGCGGACATCGAACGCGACATCGCAGAGGCCGAAGCGAAGGCGACGGCCGCGCAGGACTGGAATGCCTTCCTGGAGCGCATCACCGAGGCCCGGCTCGCGCCGGCGGACAAGGAACGTCTCGTCGAGGTCGAGCGGCTGGCGCTGGGTCAGAGCGATCACAGCCGCATACTTGAGGCCTTGGGGCATCCGTCGTCGCCGCAGAACGCCCATCGCGCGCTCGTGAAATACGGCTACTGGGAGCCTTACCACAACCCTTATCCGGCGCGTTGCGGCGTTGCAGTCGCGGAGCCGGATCTGCCCGTATCGGATCTATCGGACGAAGAGCGGATCGATCTCACGCATCTGGACGCCTACGCGATCGATGATGAAGGCAACCGTGATCCGGACGATGCCGTGAGTCTCGACGGCGATCGAATCTGGATCCATGTCGCCGACGTAGCCTCCCTGGTCGAACCCGACGGCCTCCTGGATCGCGAGGCGCGCGGCCGCGGATCCAATCTCTATGTGCCCGAGGGCGTGGTCAACATGCTTCCCGCGGCGATCACCGAGCGGCTGGGACTGGGGTTGCAGCCGATATCGCCCGCCTTGTCGTTCTCCATGCGCTGCGACGAGCAGGGTGACCTCGGAGAGATCGAGATTCACCGCTCCCTGATCCGTGTGACCCGGCTTAGCTACGATGTCGTCGAACAACGGCTGGATGAACCTCCGTTTGCCGCGTTGCGCGCGGTGACCGAGCGTTTCCGTGCCCGGCGGGTCGCGAGTGGCGCCACGAGTCTCGACCTGCCCGAGGTGAGCGTCGCGCTGGTGGCG
>JBGSTR010000209.1:0-2748 GCA_041736365.1 Chromatiaceae bacterium
GCGGTCGCACGGGGCGATGCGGCGCACGAAGACCGCCCGGCTGGCGTTCGGCGGACGTTCGCGCGTGAGGTATGCGACGATGGCCCGGCCGGTTGACTCCGGCAACGGCAGGGTGTCTTCACGGCGACTTTTGGTCCTGCGCAAGGTGATCGTGCCAGCGCGCCAGTCGATATCGTCCAGGGCGAGCGTGGCGATCTCCCCGCCGCGCAAGCCCAGATCCAGGGCACAGCGCACCATGGCATCGGAGCGGCGTGCCGACGCACCCTCCCAGCCGAGCGAATCCACCAGGCGTTGGACTTCGGCGTCGCTCAGGGCCTGCGGCAGCGAAGCCAACTGCCAGTTGGCCGGATAGGCCAGTACCCCGATCAGCGCATGTACCTGATCGCCACGGGTCCCGCGGAAACGGAAGTAACCGCGCAATGCCGAGATCAGCGTGGCGGCGCTGCTCGGGGTGCTGTAGAG
The DNA here is from genome assembly GCA_041736365.1 of Chromatiaceae bacterium. Classification (GTDB taxonomy): domain Bacteria; phylum Pseudomonadota; class Gammaproteobacteria; order Chromatiales; family Chromatiaceae; genus JBGSTR01. The sequence goes on from JBGSTR010000209.1 coordinate 463, forward strand.
CTCGCGCTGGCGGGCAACGAACCGACGGACGTGGTCGGGCGTGATGGCCGAGAGGTCAACCGTCCGTTCGCCGAATTGCTCAAGCAGCAGACGACGGACCGTGCGCAGATACAGGGTGCGCGTCTTTGGGGCGAGTCCCTGCACATGATCCATCTGTTCGTCGAAACGACGCAGTTCCTCGTCCACCGGCAGCGTCCCCGGCATCCGCTCGGGTATCACCGCGTTGGCGCGCAGCACAACCAGGAGATGTCCGAGCGCGGCGCGCAGGTCGGTACGTGTTCGAGCCACCGGCGCAGCGCAATCGCACCGCGGCAGATGATCGTCGAGAAACGCCGTGATCTTGTCCTCGTCGAGGCGCTCGGCTTGGAGTCGGCACTGGTCCATCCAGCGCCCAACGTGGGCCAGGCAACCGAGGTAGGTCGCAGTGGTTTCAGATGCGTAGTCGCGCTCGCCGAGGTAGCGCTCGAAGGCATCCACGTAGGGTGCCAACGGGCTTCGACGTAGCTGGTTGATCGGTTGGTCGGGAAGTCGGCGTGCAGAGTTCATCGCGGTCTCCTGAAGTGGCTGACGCCCTTGAGAAAACCGAAAAACTATGTTTAGTTCCCACCCCACTCGCTTCGCGCCGGCCCAGCAACTGCGCTGACCCGCAAGGACAGCCGCTCCCTAACTGCACATAGTTCAGAAGTGCACATAAGGGTCGTGAACCGTCGGTCGCGGCGTGACGCGTGGCCGACCGCAATGCGCGTGTTCCGGCCGCCCCTAACCCGAACGGCCAGCGGCGGCTTCGGACGCAAAGCAGACTCCCGGAGCCGAACTTGTAAGGGATACAATTTCGGCCACAAAGAGACTCTCGCTTCGCCTGGAAGCAGAAATCCACACTCCAGAAGTGAAAACCCCGCCGAAGCGGGGTCTTCGTGCTTCAACGAAGCGGGAGTCCCACACCGTTTGTTTCTTCCGGCGGAGGGTACCGATGCCCGCGAGACCGAGGCCGAACAGCGCGAGGGTGGCTGGTTCTGGGACAGAAGGTACCGGCTCACCTGAACCCGTGAGTTGACATTTCTTGCCTCAGCCCTGGCTACGAAGTAGTCCGTGACGCGAAAAGTGCCGCTCCCACCCGTCGCCCCACCATTTGCCGCAGCAGTACCGATCTGGATGATTCGAAACTCGACTGCGCCCGTCAGGTCGAGAAGCGCACTGAGGTTTATGGCGCTGTTTACGCAGTTGGTGCCGGTTTTTAGTCGAACGTGTAAAGCGCGCTCGCGAAACCATCCCCAGAGTAGTGAGCGTCCACCGGTTGAATCCGCAACGCATTGCAGCCCTTAGCGCTTCACTCGGCCAACGACACTGGACTTGTGACCTCAGTGGGTCGACAGGAGCCACACGTTAGCGGGAATTTCCATGTGGCTCCAATGGTAGGTGAAGCCGCCAGTCGAACGACCGACAAGTATTCGAACTCGACCTCCCGCCGGGGGGAGCCTGACAATGTCCAGTTCAGGACTCGCGCAGTGCCACAGTGACGGCCAGGGTCGCGGCACGCAGGGCCGGGAAGAGTCCGCCGACGAACCCGATCCCCAGCGCCCATTGCAGACCGCGTAGCAAAAGCTCCGGGGTCACCTGAAACTGAAAGACGACCTGGCTGAAATTAGACCCCAGGGTAGAGACGGTAAAGCCGTTGAACACGCCCCAGGCGATGCCGGCACCCAGGACCCCGCCGGCGAGGGCCAGTGTCATGGTCTCCAGCATCACCGCCACCACCACCGGCACCCCAGTGAATCCAAGCGCCCGGAGTGTGGCGATCTCCCGCGCTCGATTGGCGACGGCCGCATACATGGTGTTGAGCGCGCCGAATACGGCACCCAGCGCCATGATCACGGCAACCCCTGTCCCGATGCCGCGGATCACCTTGGTGAGGCGCTCCGACTGCTTACTGTAGTAGGCGCGCGTGGTCTCCACGTCGACCCGCAGACGCGGGTCGGCCGCCAGGGCCGCCCGCAGTTCCTCGATGGCTGTCGGCTCCGTCAGGCGCGCGGCCACCGACTGAAAACCGTTGCGCCGGTAGGCGGCCATCAACGATTCGGCATCGCCCCACACCTCGGACGCATGCGTGTCGCCTGAGGCGAAGGCCCCGACAATCCGCCAATCCTGATTGTTCAGGTTAAGGCGGTTGCCGATCTCCAGTCCACTGAACTGGCGCAAGGCACCTTCGCCCACGATCAACTCGCGCCGCCCGGGCGTGAACGGGCGTCCGCTGAGGATGCGCACCTGCGGGCGCAGCGTCCAGGCGGC
>JBGSTR010000695.1:0-10257 GCA_041736365.1 Chromatiaceae bacterium
AGGCGGCCCGGATCATTCAGCACCTTCTTGTCGAAGGGCGTGGCGGTGGTGCCTTCTTCCTTGCATCCGCGGACATGGAGCGCTTCGATGCGCGGGTTATTTGTTTGCGGGTGTTGTCGCGTCCTTGACGCTGTCACCGGCGTTTTCCATCTGGTCTCCGGCGTGCTCGACCGCGTTGTCGATCCCCTTGCCGGCTTGCTCGACCGGTCCTTCCTGCTTCTCGCAGCCGGACAGTGCGGCAAGCAACGCACCAACAGCCACGGCTGTGCCGACGAATTTGACTGGCTTCATGACTCCTACCTCGTAGTCGTAATGATCTGCGTGTCCGCAGGGGAGGGTGCATCGGCAGGCCGTGTCGGCGGTGTCGCGCCACCCACGTGTTTCGGCCAAGACCTCATGGACGCCAACCGTCGGGCGGCGCCGTATTACAGGCATTTTGGCTCCGATGGTCTGAGGCTACGGTGAACCCTGGTCGCCGTCTGTCTGCTGCCGCACATTGCCTGCGACCCGGCGGGTAGAGGCCTCTGCCCGGCGACGGGCCGACGGACATGCCGGCCAGCCGAAGAACGCCATGCTGCCGGTCGCGGCGGACAGGGGCGTCCATCCCTTTACTGTAGGCGCCGACATACGTTCGGACGCCAGCTCCCTCGCCACCTGCGGGGCAGCCGCGGGAGTCAAACCGCCCCTCGTTCAGCCGGGACCCCGTGGGACTCCTCGGCCTGAAGTGATGCCCTGCTGGGTGCGATAGCGTACAGACGATAACCGCTCTGCGGCGCTAAATTGAAACTTGAGCCGTCCTGGCGCTAAGCGGACATCTCCGGGACAAGACGGATGTCATCCATCTCGGTACCGGTTGCCGCAACGGGGGCCGCTGACCCCACGCAACAGCCTCACAACGAGGGCGGCTCCCGGAGCAGAGGCCACTCCCGTGTGGAATTGCTCGCGGCTCAACGGTCTTTCTGTAACGAGGGCACTCTCATGTCTCTTGGCACCATTCTCCTCGTCCTACTCATCCTGATACTCATCGGCGTCATTCCCGCCTGGCCGCATAGCCGGAGTTGGGGATATGCACCCGGCGGGGTGGTCGGGCTCCTGGTGGTGATCTTGCTTGTCCTGCTCTTGCTGGGCCGGATCTAGGCGCCGCAACTTCTAACAAACCAACTGAGGATTGATCTATGAAAGCCATCATCACATTGAAGCCGGCGACTCGCTTCGCCGGCATGTCGCTGCTCCTTGCCGGCGCATTGGGTTGCTTTTTTGGACTGGCCACTGCTCAAGCCGAGGGGCTCGCCGAGAAGGCCGGCCAACAGATCGATCAGGCGGCGGACAAGGCGGGGCAGGTGGCCACGGACGTCAAAGAATCGGCGAGCAGCACGGCCGAAAGCACCGGCGATTACATGGATGACTCGGCGATCACCGCCAAGGTCAAATGGGCAATTCTGAGAGATCCGGATCTCAAGACGCTGGAGATCAGCGTGGCCACGACCGACGGCGTAGTGTCGTTGACCGGTGCCGTCGATTCCCAACAGAGCATCGACAGGGCAGCCGAGGTCGCCCGGGAGATCCCCGCCGTGAAATCGGTGGAGAACCATCTGACCGTCACGGGGGCCAAGTGACAGACGTCGGGCTCGGGGCATGCCGCCCCGAGCGGCCGTCGCACCCTCCGGGGACCTCGGGTATTCAGCCCCGCGGGGTAGGGCGGGCAGCCGAAACCACGCCGTTTTCTGGTGAAAGATACGGCGCGTAAGAGGGGTTGCGCCGAAAAGTGGACCCGTGTTTTTTCAGGGCCATCCCTGGCTCGTGCGGGAAACGCCTTATAATCGCCATAGTCCCATTCGGCCAGGTCGCGTTCTATCTCCGCAGCCCTATCCAGACCGGCCAACGTACAGGTTTGCAGCGCGCGCTTGAGCGGGCTGCTCAGCACATGTGCAAACGAAATGACCTGCAGGTGCTTGGCGCCTCGTCCTCGCCGTTTGGGGTCAACGGAATGTCTATGCGACCGGTGTTTCGACCGGAGAGAGCCCACTCGGTTTCGCCATGCCGAATCAGATAGAGGCGCAGGGGCGGTGATTTTTTTCTTTCATTCGCCTGCGAGTTCCATCGCCGCACTGTATTCGCCGCGACGCGCAGCGAGGTTGCATCTGGCACGTTGCAGCAGGGCCTGTTGCGCCGCTTTCACGTTGGCGTCCCGACCCGCCCATGTTTTCATGGCGGGTTCCTGAAGGGCGCGGCCATACGAAAATGACAACGCCCAGGGCGCGCGCGATTTGAATCCCGCATTCATGGCACTCAAACGGGCGGAAGCCAGTTCGGCGGATTGACCGCCCGAGAGAAACATGATCCCTGGAACGGCAGCAGGCACAGCTCGCAGGAAACACCTTACCGTGGCGTCGGCGACCGCCTCCTCGGTTTCCTGCCGGGAGCAGCTCAAACCCGGGAGCACCATGTTGGGTTTCAGAAGCATACCCTCCAGTATCACGCCTTGGGTGTAGAGCTGGTCGAAGACCGAATGCAGGACTTGCTCCGTCACAGTGAAGCACTGCGCCAGGGTATGTTCGCCGTCCATCAGGACTTCCGGCTCGACGATGGGAAGCAATCCTGCTTCCTGGCACAGCGCGGCGTAGCGAGCCAGCGCCTGCGCGTTGGCCTCGATGCAGGCCCGGCTGGGCAGGCCATCGCCGATGACGATCACAGCGCGCCACTTGGCAAAACGAAGGCCCATTTGTGCGTATTCCTTCAGGCGTTCACGCAACCCGTCCAAGCCTTCGGTGACTTTCTCGCCGGGATGGCCGGCCATGTCCTTTGCCCCCGCGTCCACTTTCACACCGGGAATGATGCCCGCATCGATAACGGCTTGAACGAAAGGAATGCCCTCACGCGTCGTCTGGCGGATCGTTTCGTCGTAAAGGATCGCGCCGCTGATGCATTCGCCAAGGCCCGGGGTCGTCACGATCATCTCGCGGTAAGCCCGGTGGGCTTCACCGGTCTGTGGAATGCCCAGCTTGGCGAAGCGCTTGTTGCAGGTTGGATTGCTTTCATCCATCGCCAGTATGCCCTTGTCGTCGGCAACCAGTGCCTTCGCGGTGTTTATAAACGCTTGTGTATTCATGTGGGATTGCTCCATTTCCAGTCGCGGATCTCCGGCATGTCCTGGCCGTGCTTGTCGATGTACTGCTTGTGCTCGATCAGCTTGTCCTTGAGCTGCTGCTTCAGATAGATGCCCTTGTCGCCGGTCTGCGGCAGGCGGTCGATGGTGTCCATCACCAGGTGGAAGCGGTCCAGATCGTTCAGCACCGTCATGTCGAAGGGCGTGGTGATCGTGCCCTCTTCCTTGTAGCCGCGAACATGGAAGTTGTCATGGTTGGTGCGCCGGTACGTCAGCCGGTGGATCAGCCATGGGTAGCCGTGAAAGGCGAAGATCACCGGCTTGTCCTTGGTGAATATCTCGTCGAAATCCATGTCGCTCAAGCCGTGCGGGTGCTCGCTTGGCGTCTCCAGCTTCATGAGGTCGACCACGTTGACCACCCGGATCTTCAACTCGGGCAGGTGCTCGCGCAGGAGGGAGACGGCGGCCAGCGTCTCCAGCGTGGGCACGTCGCCGCAGCAGGCCATCACTACGTCGGGTGCGACGGCCTGGTCGTTGCTGGCCCACTGCCAGATGCCGATGCCCTCGGTGCAATGCTTGACGGCGGCCTCCATCGACAGCCATTGCGGCGCTTGATATTTGCCGGCGATTACCACGTTGACGTAGTGGCGGCTGCGCAGGCAGTGGTCCCACACCGAGAGCAGGCAGTTGGCATCCGGCGGTAGATAAACGCGCACGACATCGGCCTTCTTGTTCACCACGTGGTCGATGAATCCAGGGTCTTGATGGGTGAAGCCGTTATGCATCTGCTGCCAGACATGGGAGGCCAGTAGATAATTCAACGATGCGATCTTGCGCCGCCACGTTAGATCGGCCGTGACCTTCAGCCACTTGGCGTGCTGGTTGAACATTGAGTCGATGATGTGGATGAACGCCTCGTAGCAATTGAACAGCCCGTGCCGGCCGGTGAGGAGATAGCCTTCGAGCCAGCCTTCGCACTGGTGCTCGCTCAACATCTCCATGACCCGGCCATCGAGGGCGAGGAATTCATCGTTGGCCTGTGTCCGTGCGTCCCACTGCCGGTTGGTGACCTCGAAGATTGCGTTCAGGCGGTTGGACAGCGTTTCGTCGGGGCCAAAGATGCGGAAATTGCGTTGTTCCCGATTGAGCCTGGCAACATCGCGCAGGAACACGCCGAGCTCGTGCGTGTCGGCCGCGGTCACGGCCCCGGGCGACGGCACCTTCACCGCGTAGTCGCGGAAATCCGGCATGATCAGGTTGCGCAGCAGCATTCCACCGTTGGCGTGGGGATTGGCGCCCATGCGTCGCTCGCCTTTGGGCGCCAGCTCGGCCAGTTCCGGCTGCAGACGGCCCCGGGCGTCGAACAGTTCCTCCGGCCGGTAGCTCTTCAGCCAGTCTTCCAGCAGCTTGAGGTGTTCGGGATGGTCCGCATCCACCGCGATGGGCACTTGATGCGCGCGGAAAGTGCCTTCGATTTGCTGGCCATCCACCCATTCGGGACCGGTCCAGCCTTTGGGCGATTTGAGCACGATCATCGGCCAGCGCGGGCGCATGGTATTGCCGTTGACGCGGGCTTCGCGCTGGATGCGTTGGATGTCTTCCACCACGACGTCCAGCGTCGCCGCCATGGCCTCGTGCATCCGCGCCGGCTCATCGCCCTCGACGTAATAAGGCGTCCAACCGCAGCCGCGGAAGAACTGATCCAGTTCTTCAGGCTCGATGCGGGCGAAAACAGTCGGATTGGCGATCTTGTAGCCGTTGAGATGCAGGATCGGCAGCACTGCGCCGTCGGTGACCGGATCGAGGAACTTGTTGGAATGCCATGCGGTGGCCAGCGGTCCGGTTTCTGCCTCGCCGTCGCCGACGACGCAGGCAACGATCAGCTCGGGATTGTCGAACACCGCCCCGAACGAATGGCTGAGGGAATAGCCCAGCTCGCCGCCCTCGTGGATCGAGCCGGGGCACTCCGGCGAGGCGTGGCTGGGAATGCCGCCGGGAAACGAGAATTGCTTGAACAGTTTCTGCAGCCCGGACTCGTCCTGGCTGATGTTGGGATAGACCTCGCTGTACGAACCTTCGAGATAGGTGTTGCCGACGACTGCCGGACCGCCATGCCCGGGACCGGAGACGTAAATCATGTCGAGGTCGTATTTGTTGATGACGCGGTTCAAGTGCACGTAGATGAAGTTCTGTCCCGGGGTCGTGCCCCAGTGGCCCAGCAACATGTGCTTCACGTCCGTGAGCGCCAGCGGCCGCCTCAGCAGGGGGTTGTCGTAGAGATAAATCTGGGCGACCGACAGATAGTTGGCGGCGCGCCAGTAGGCGTCGAGCCTGCGCAACAGGTCAGGCGTGAGGGCGTTGGTTGTCATAAATGTTCTCAGTCGGCAACGTGATCGCGCCGAGTCTTTGGGTTAGCAGAAGCTTCTCGGAACTACACAATCGGCAGTCGATGATTGACAGATGATTCGACCTCAACGCCCTGCGCAGCCTTGCTCGTAGCAGGTCAGAACGAAGCGGATGTAAGAGCCAAGCAGGCATCGAGCAGATCCGCACTCTCCTCGCCGGGTACGCCGAAGATGTATTCGACACCCTGGTTTCAGGCATTGCACGAGGCGATTAGCGCTGTAACTCAGCTGGTCTTGTCACCTATCCACTTGGCCTAGCAACAGCGGTGCCTCCGGAAGACTTTGGGGCCAACTTCAGTCGAGATCCGGCGATTTTCGGCCGATCTCCTCCACGAATGGCTCTCAGCTGAGTTAGCACGATGAGTTTTGTGGCTTTCATCGGTCCCTTTGCGACCGTGTAGGTAACCGAGGCTAGTCGGTTGCTATGAGGGCTCGGATCGAAGACCGTCTGGAGCTGACGTTGTCTTTTCCCCGAGGGCATGCCCTTGTCGCTCTGGCGCATGACCTCGGAGCCAGTGCCGTGGCCGAGCCACAACTTGGCACTCGACTCATTCGATCTGTACCATCTTGCTATCGTTTGATTGTTAACAACCGCGCATTGATGGCAACGATCACCGTGCTCGCGGCCATTAGCACCGCACCCAGAGCGGGACTGAGCAGCACGCCAAAGGCGTAAAGCGCGCCAGCCGCCAGCGGAATGGCGACCACGTTGTATCCCGTCGCCCAGACTAGGTTTTGAATCATCTTCCAATAGGTCGCGCGGGAAAGCTCCACGATGGCCACGACATCCAGGGGGTTGCTCCGCACCAAAATAACGTCAGCGGTTTCCACCGCCACATCGGAACCGGCACCGATGGCGATGCCCACATCCGCTTGCGCCAATGCCGGGGCATCATTCACGCCGTCGCCGGTCATGGCCACCCGCACGCCCCGGGCTTGAACCTCTTTCACCTTGGCGGCTTTATCCTGCGGCAGGACTTCGGCGAAGTATTCGTCCAGCCCAATCTGGTCCGAGACCCATTTGGCCGTCGCCTTGTTGTCGCCGGTGAGCATCATGCAGCGGATGTCCAAGGCCTTGAGGGCCGCGATGGCCTGCTTCGCCTCGGGTCGAACGACGTCGGCCAAGGCCATTGCGCCTTTCAATTTCCCGTCCACGAGGACAAACACGACCGTCTTGCCCTGGGCTTGCAGGGGCTGGATGCGCTCATCGGCCATGGCGATATTTTGTTCGTCCAGGAAGCCCGGACTAACCACCTTGACCTCTCTTCCCTCAACCCGGCCTTCGGCGCCCTTGCCCGGGATGCCCTTGAAGCCTTCGACGGGCAGCCTCTCTTCTGAAGCAGCAGCGATCCCCTTGGCGATGGGATGTTCGGAATTGGCATCCACGGAGGCCGCATACTTGCGCAGCATTGCTTCGTCCATGTCCTCGCCCAGCATCAGGGTGTCGGTCACACCGAAGCGGCCCTCGGTCAGCGTGCCGGTCTTGTCAAAGATAACGGCCTGTAGTTTGCGGGCGCCCTCGAAAGCGACGCGATCGCGAATCAGCAGACCATTCTTTGCAGCCAGTGCGGTGGAGACGGCGATCACCAGCGGCACCGCCAGACCGAGCGCGTGGGGACAGGTGATGACCATCACGGTCACGGCGCGTTCGATGGCAAATGAAAATTCCTTGCTCATGAGAACCAGCCAGATGAGGAAGGTGACGGCACCGGAGCTCAAAGCCACGATGGTGAGCCACATCGCCGCCGTGTTGGCCAGATCCTGGGTCTTGGATTTGCTTCCCTGCGCCTGCTTGACCAGGTCGATGACCTGCGACAGAAACGAATCCTTGCCTGTGCCTTTGACCTCGATCGTCAGCGAGCCTTCGCCATTGATGGCGCCGCCGATGACCTTGCCGCCGGTCTTTTTGCCGACCGGGGTGGATTCCCCGGTCAACATCGCCTCATTGACTGAGCTCTCGCCGTCGACGATGACACCATCGGCCGGGATTTTCTCTCCGGGCTTGACCAAGACTTTGTCATCCACCGCCAGTTCGCTGAGCGGCACGTCTTTCACGTTGCCGTCGGACATGACTTTGTGGGCGTCGGAGGGCATGAGTTTCGCCAGTTCCTCCAGGGCCTTGGAGGCCCCCATCACCGACTTCATCTCGATCCAATGCCCCAGCAGCATGATGTCTACGAGTGTGGCGAGCTCCCAGAAAAAGGTCTTGCCGGTCAGGCCGAATACGACAGCGCTGCTGTAAACATAGGCGGTAGTGATGGCGACGGCGACCAGTGTCATCATCCCGGGCTGCCGGGATTTCAGCTCATCGCCCAAGCCTTTTAGGAATGGCCAGCCGCCATACCAGAAGACTGCTGAAGAAAAACCGAACAACACATAGAGGTCGCCGGAAAATCGGATGGCTTCACGCAGGCCAACCAACTTTTGCAGCAGCGGAGACAGCAGGAGAATCGGCAGGGTCAGGGCTAGCGAGATCCAGAACCGTTTCTGGAAATCCGCCGCCATGTGGGCATGGTGGTTCTGGTGTTTCATGATGGATATTCTCCGGTTTCCGCTATGCCGTCGGCTCAGTGGGGGTCCCCGCAGGGCGTGCACCGGCGTTTTCCGGCACTGCGGACCCGGGTCATGGTCGGGCACGCCCTGCGACTCACTGGCGACGGCTGGGCGCCGCCGACTTGCGGTTAATTTCCCTTTTGCAGCGCAACGAGCTCCTTCAACAGGGACTCAACGTTGGCCATGTGGGTCTCCATGGCCGCCATGTGTTTCTGCATCGCGTCCCAGTGCTGTTGCATCATCTGTGGGTTCATCATGCCCATGGGGCCCGGCCCGCCTTGCATCATGCCGCCGGGTCCACCCGCCCCTTGGGCCCCGCCCATCATCGGCATTTGCGGTGTGGTCGGCGGCGGGGCCGGGGTGGTCTGGTCGGCCGCGGCCGCCTGCGTGGCAGGTCCCAGCACGCCGGCGGCGAGCACTAGGGCAACGGCTGCGGGTGTGAAAATGTTCTTGGTCTTCATCGTGTCTTCTCGGGTTGATGTAGCGCGTTCGCGGCTACGAATGGCCGCCGTTAGGCGGCGGATGGCTCTGTTCCAAGCCCCGCGATCACGGGGCGAGTCAGGCTAGTGTCTCGGCCCACCGGGGCAGGACTCACAGGGTCCTTAGGTAACGGACGATCTTCCAACGTGCGTCCACCGTTAGGGCATCCTTGAACGCCGGCATACCGGTGCCGAATTCGGCCCCACCGGCACCGATGGCCCACATCCGATAGTCGTCCCGGACCATCGGGCTGTGCACCAGGGAGCGGAGGTTCGCCGGCCGGGGCGAGAGCCCGGCCCCTGCGGGCCCGTCACCATCCCCTTGTGTCCCGTGGCACATGGTGCAATTGGCCGCGTAGAGGTCCCGGCCCGCAGCGACGACCGCGGGGGTGCTCGGCAGGGGATCAGTCACGCCGCGGTAGGGCGCGGGGATGCCAGTAGCCATGGCCTGGCGGCGGCGCTGAATGGACGACTGGCCCATCATTCCGGGCCCTCCCACCATCAACCCGCCGCCCCCCATCATCATCCCGGGGCCGTGTCCCGGCATGCCATAGGGGGTGCCGGAGGGACCCGGAACCGTCTCCTGACCGGGGCCGCATCCGGGCAGGGATACGCTCACCAGGACGGCCAGCACCGCGGCAGCGCCCTTCGAGGCCATGAATCGGGTCGAGGTGCCTGGCTTCATCGTCATGTTCCATCGCTGTCGGCTGGGGTCAGGCAAAGAAAGTGGAGAGTCGCGCTATGCGGTTCGGCACTCCCGACCACGGTCACTTACCCTTTTGCTTGACGACCCACACCACGAGGCCGACAACGACGAGTACAAGTAGGATCGGCACCCAAAACCCGCCGTATCCACCCATCCAGCCGTACCCACCCATCGCGCCGGGGCCCCCCATGCCACCATTCATCATATTTCCGGTCTGAGCCACAGCGCGGCCAGCCGCTAATAGAGGCACAATGCCAACACCAATCGCGTGTAACGTATTCATGAATTCTCTCGGTTAAAATAGCGAAACGGCCGGACGGCTCTAGCACCGTGGGAGAGGAATCAAAGGGGCTCGACATTACCCTGCGAAACTGTGCAATCCGAGCTGAGCTCCAGAGTCGCCTTTAGCCGCTTCGGTCGCGGCGCCGGACCGAAAAACCTAGGAATCTGCATAGGTAACGCCAAGCTACTCTGACAAGATGCCGACGTCCGTGCGGTGGCACACACAGCGCGCGCAAGCTGCCCAACGGCGCCCAGCTACTGTCCAAGTGGCCTTGTGCGGATTGAGCAGGTAGGCGAGCCGCAGATCGTCTATCGTTTGCCCTAGCCGTGATGCCTACCGTGTCGTCGTAGGCCGCGCCGGCTGCCTTCAGGTCCAGCCCATGCACGGCCGGCCTGCGCCCGTGCATGCAATGTTCAGCCTGCGGGTTGGATTGAGAACCGCAACGATACCCGCTGCCTCGGGGGTCTTGCGCCAGATCCGCAATCTCGACCGCGGCGCGTGATGCCGCAGCGCGCGTGGGCGAGTCCGAAATGGGGTGGCTTGCAGTCTCTGACCTATCAGCTGCGGACGACGGCTCTAGGCCGAAAGCGCCCGACCATCTCCGCTTTCGCTTCAGTGCGGTCTGCCGACGGTCGTGCCGCTTCAGTCGTCACGTGGTCTCCCGGTTCCGCATCAGCGCCGGCGTGGCCAGCGACAGCGCGCAGGCCTGCGCGGCCTGGCGGACC